>JALZKA010000094.1 GCA_030859475.1 Actinomycetota bacterium | reverse complement strand
GCTCGACGTACCGCGCGTCGGGGATCAGCTCGGCCATTAACCTGCCGTTCGCAGCTGGGATTGGGGAGTCGGCGTGGTGGAGCACGAGCGTCGGAACCGTGATCGTCGGCAGCACGTCGCGAACGTCCATTTGCTGGATCGCCTCCCAGAGCGAGGCCGCCGCGCCCGGGCTCATCGAGGCCCGCTCGAACGCGCCCCAGAACCGCCTCATCATCGGATTGTCCCCAAGCGTCGGAGCGATCCAGTTCATTGTCGCTCCCTCGCCCCAGCGGTCGATCGTTTCGCGAACTTTCTCCGCGGACTCCAGCCAAGCCTTATCCACGGGGGCACCCTCGACCTTCGTGCCGAATGCGAGGCCGTCGTAGAGAATCAATCCAGCGACGCGCTCGGGGTGGCTGGCGGCGAAGAGGGCGCTGAGCGCGGTTCCCTCGGAGAACCCCAGCAGGGCAGCCCGCTTGGAGCCGACGGCGTCCATCACTGCGCGGATGTCGTCCATCCGCTCGTCAAAACTCGGCGCTCCGGCGACGGGATCCGACAATCCAGTGCCTCGCTTGTCGAACATGATCAGGCGAGAGAAGCTCGCGAGGCGACGCAAGAAGCTCGTGAGCGTCGGCTCGGTCCACTGGAAGTCGAGGTGGGAGAGCCATCCCCACACATAGACGAGGTCGATCGGACCCTCGCCCAAGACCTGGTAGGCGACGTTGACATCGCCGCTCTTCGCATAGCGCGTTTGGGGAATTGCCATCGGTGCCTGCGCGCCCAGCATAGCTCCGCGAGGGCCGATGCGGCGCCCGCGGTGCGCTCCGAGCCGGCTGCTCCCTTCGCATGGAAGCGACGTTCGAAGCTGATCTTCAGACGCCTCCTATGGAAGTCGAAGGAGGGAGCGTGGCGAATGCCGGTATAGAGCCCGAAAGACGGCCCGATGTGCTGAGAATCGGGAGCCTCAAGGCCGAGGGACCGCTCCGCTCATCTGGTCGCGAACGCCGCCGAAAGCTGCGGGTAGAGCGGGTAGCGGTCCAGCAAGGCAGTCGTCCGCTCGGATAGAGAATCGCGCTCCCCATCGAAGCGATCCGACAGCGCGATCGCGATCACGTCGGCGATCTCGCGCATGTCGTCTTCGACCAGTCCGCGGGTGGTCAGCGCAGGCGTGCCGATCCGCAGGCCCGAAGGGTTCATCGGAGGGCGCGGATCGTAGGGAATCGCGTTGAAGTTGACGGTGATCCCGACCGAGTCGAGGCGCTGCTCGGCGGTCTTGCCGTCGAGCCCGGTCGGGGTGAGGTCGACCAGCACTAGGTGATTGTCGGTGCCGCCGGTCAGCACGTCGATGCCGCCCGCGATCAGCCCCGCGGCGAACGCCTTCGCGTTGGCTACCGTCTGGCGCTGGCGGGCGCGGAACGGTTCACTGGCGGCGATCTTTAGCGCCACCGCCTTGGCAGCGATGATGTGCATCAGCGGGCCGCCCTGCTGGCCGGGGAACACCGCCCGGTCGATTTCCTTCTGAAGCTCTGAGCCGCAGAGGATCATGCCGCTTCGCGGTCCGCCCAGCGTCTTGTGGATCGTCGTGGTGGTGACGTGGGCGTGCGGGACGGGATTCGGGTGCTCACCGGCGGCGACGAGCCCGGCGAAATGGGCCATGTCGACCATCAGCTTCGCGCCGACCGCATCGGCGATCTGCCGGAACGCGGCAAAGTCTAGGTGGCGCGAGTACGCCGACCACCCGGCGACGATCAGCTTTGGCCTGTGCTCGTGGGCGAGGCGGTCGACCTCCTCCATGTCGACGCGCAAGTCGTCGCGACGCACGTGGTAGGCGACGACCTCGTAGAGCTTGCCGGAAACGTTCAGCTTCATCCCATGCGTCAAATGGCCACCCTGGTCGAGCGCCATGCCCATGATCGTGTCGCCCGGCTCGAGCAGCGCCATGTAGGCCGCGTTGTTGGCCTGGGCGCCCGCGTGCGGCTGGACGTTCGCGTGCTCAGCCCCGAACAGCGCCTTGGCGCGGTCGATCGCAAGCTGCTCGCCAACGTCCACCTCCTCGCAGCCTCCGTAATAGCGGCGACCGGGATAGCCCTCGGCGTACTTGTTGGTCAGAACGGATCCCGCGGCTTCAAGCACCGCCTCGGGGACAAAGTTCTCCGACGCGATCATCTCCAGCGTGCCCCGCTGGCGGGCGAGCTCACGCTCCAGAACCTGGGCGATCTCGGGATCGACCTCGGCGAGAGGCGCGGTCTGAAAGTCGTCGGGAAGGGTGGTCAAGGCTCTCCTCTGCTTGCTCTTCTGGGGCTTTCGGGTTTGACCCAGACAGAGGTTGACACGTTACGGCCCGGCCATGACGTCGACAGCGCCGAGCGGGAACCACCGCATGCCGGCGACCTGACAACCTGAGGCCGTGTCCGCGTTACTCGCCCGCACCGCGCCGCTTCGCCACGAGGTCGAGCGGCTGTTTCCGGAACGCCCCTTCGCGATCAGGTTTTGGGACGGGACCGAACTGCCCGCGACAGACACGAGCGGCGGCCCGACATTCGCCATCCGCTCTCCGCGCGCCATCGCCCATGCTCTGTGGGCGCCCGGCCAGCTCGGTCTGGGGCGAGCCTACGTCTCCGGCGAGCTGGTGATCGACGATCTCGAAGGGCTGATCGATGTCCTCGTGCGCTGGCGCCCCCCTTCCCCCGCTCCCGGCGACCGCTTTCGCCTGATGCTGGCGGCGCTCCGCGCCAACGGGGCCACGCTTCCGCCGAGGCCGCCTGCGGCGGAGCTTCGTGCCCGGGGCGAGCGTCACTCGAAGGGCCGGGACGCCGCCGCCGTCCGCCACCACTACGACCTGCCGCCGGAGTTCTTCGCCCTCTTCCTCGATCGCTCGCTCACCTACAGCTGCGCGATCTTCTCCCGCGGCGCCGCATCGCTTGAGGAGGCCCAGGAGGAAAAGCTCGAGCTCGTGTGCCGCAAGCTCGAGCTGAAGCCGGGCGAGCGGGTGCTCGACGTCGGCTGCGGCTGGGGGAGCTTCCCGATCCATGCCGCCGCCCGTCACGGCGTCTCGGTGGTCGGGATCACCCTCTCAGAGCCCCAGGCCCGCCTAGCCCGTGACCGGGCAGCCGAGGCGGGAGTTGCGGACCGAGTCGAGATCCGCGTCATGGACTACCGCGACCTCGCCGGCGAGCGCTTCGACGCGATCGCCTCGATTGGGATGGTCGAGCACGTCGGTGACGCGCAGATCGACCACTACGCGGAGCGTCTCGCCGGGCTCCTGCGTCCTGGCGGCCAACTCCTCAATCACGGCATCGCCCGCCTGCGGCACACCGATCCCGACGCGGGGCCTTTCTCCGAGCGCTTCGTCTTTCCGGATGCCGAGCCCCTGCATCTCTCCCGGGTGCTGCTGGCGCTCGAGCGGGCGGGGTTCGTGACCGAGCATGTGGAGGGGTTCGGAGCCGATTACGTTGAGACGCTTCGCCACTGGGCGAACCGCCTCGACGACCACCTCGGCGAGGCCACCCGCCTCGCCGGCGAGGAACGACTGCGGGTCTGGCGGCTCTACCTTCGGGCAGCCCGAAGCGGTTTCGAAACCGGGTTCACCTCGATCTACCAGGCGCGGGCAAGGCGCGTCTGACGCGCGCGTCCGCCTACTTCGGCTCAGCTTGAGTCCCCGCGCTGCCTGGGGACTCCCGCCGCCTCGGCCAGCGCGTCCTCGACATCTTCCAGGATCGCCCGCTGCGAACGCGAGGCGACAAGCGGCTCGGCAATCCCGTCGACGTGGACGTAGGTGCGCCGCCCCTCGCCGCGCTCCTCGGGGCCGAGCGGGATCAACGCGAAGACCCGGTCGGCGCGGACGAACCGGCCATAACCGAGCGAGATCAGGCGAGCGTCGCGCCTCTTGGCCATAAGAGGAAAGCTTACGCTCCAGCGAGCCCTGCGCCGCCGCGTCAGCGCGTGGCGGGGGCGTTCGGCCAGAGCCTCGTACCAACGGGGCATCGGACCGCCCCGCCCTGCAGCGGATCGCGGTACTCTCGACTCTCACACACATCGCAATTGAGAAGAGTTGCCGATGCCTCAGCCCGTAATTCCAGACGAAGTCATCTTTGACAGGGCCCCCGTTCTGACCCGCGCCTTGCAAGGACTTCCGGACGAGATGCTGACCGCCATGGTTGCCGGCATCGAGGCTCACGCGGATGACCTTGTACCGGGCCGCCTTTACGGAGAGAGCACGGACGGGGGCTGCGCCGTGGGGGTCATGCTGCGGGAACTGCACCCGCGCCACGGGCTGGGCCGGCTCCGCTTTCGGCTCCGGGAGCGAAATGCGTGGGGGGTCGGCGCCTACCCGAAGCTGGCCATGCGCTACCCCCGCTTGCGGCATGTCGAGCTGGCATTCGACACCACGATCGAGCGGACGCTGGAGACCAGCCCGGAGCTATCGGAGCGCGATGCCGCCCGCGCGGCCGGGATCTGGTTCAGCTCGGAAGCGCAGGCCGAGCTTGCCCGCCGCCGATGGACCACGGGGGCAGGAGATCATGGGCCATCCGCGCCCGTGGCGGCTCTACGCTGAGCGCTGAAGCGAGCTAAGCGCCAGGCCCGCCGTTGCCCGGAGCGGTCGTCGAGGTGTACTCGAACTCCTCCTCGGCCCCGAACAGGCGGTCGAGGATCGCCTTGCGCAGATCGTCGCTGACGACGAGCGCCACCACTCCGCCGACCACAGCGAGCAGAAGGAGCTTGCCGAGCGCACTGCCCTTCTTCTGCTTGCGGCCCCGGAGCTTGTCGGACGCGTCGCGGATCGAGTCGATCGCCTCGCGCAGCTCGCGCTGGGTCTTCTTGTCGTCCATCACGGCCATCGCCGGAGACTTCTGCTTGTGCAGGCGGTTGTAAGCCGAGCGGCCGGCGTCGTATGCCTCGCGGATCGAATCGCGCAGCTCCGCGTCCTCGATCAAGCGGCGGACGTATTCGTTCGAACCGAGCGAGGATGCGGTCTCGCGCGCCTTGGCGGTCTTGGTGCTCATTCAGCCTCTCCTCCTAGATGCTCAAGTGGGGTGAGGAGGATATACCCGCTCCGCGTGGCGCGGAATCAAAGCGCGTTCTCAAGCGCGGTCTTGACGTCGTCCACGTAGACGAACTCCAGCGAGCCCAGCTCGTGCGCCGGGATCTCTGCGATGTCGCCCCGATTTCGAGCCGGGATGATCACGCGCTTGATGCCGGCTCGCTGGGCGGCCAGGGACTTCTCCTTGAGGCCGCCGACCGGGAGGACCTGGCCCGTCAGGGTCACCTCCCCGGTCATCGCGACATCGGATGAGATCGGCTTGCCGCGGACGAGCGAGACCAGCGCGGTAGTCATCGCGACGCCCGCCGAGGGCCCATCCTTGGGGACCGCCCCCGCCGGGACATGGACGTGGATGTCGTTCTTTGCAAACCAATCCTCGGGCAAGTCGGGTGCGACCGTGGCAGCGTTGTGCCGTACCCACGACAGCGCCGCTTGGGCCGACTCCCGCATCACGTCCCCGAGCTGTCCGGTGATCGTCAGCTTGCCCAAGCCGCTCATCGCGGTCGCCTCGATGAACAGCACGTCGCCACCGACCGGCGTCCAGGCCAGCCCGGTGGCGACGCCCGGGTCCTTCGTGCGGCGCTTGGACTCGGCGAAGAAGCGACGCTTTCCGAGCAACTCACGGGCGCGTGTCGCCGTCACGGAGACCTTCCGCTTCGCCCTCCCCTCGGCCACCTCACGGGCGACCTTGCGGCAGACCGTCCCGATCTCGCGCTCCAGGTTTCGGACGCCCGCCTCGCGGGTGTACTCGTCGGCGATCACTTTGAGCGCGGCGTCGGAGATCGAGATCTTGCTCTTGGTCAGCCCGTTCTCCGCGATCTGGCGCGGGACCAGGTAGCGCTTGGCGATGTGGACCTTCTCGTCGAGCGTGTAGCCGGCGAGCTGGATCACCTCCATCCGGTCGCGGAGCGGTCCCGGGATCGTGTCGAGGTTGTTGGCGGTCGCAATGAAGAGCACCTCGGAGAGGTCGAAACCGAGATCCAGGTAGTGGTCGCGAAACGAGTTGTTTTGCGCGGGGTCGAGTACCTCGAGCATCGCGCTCGCCGGGTCGCCGCGAAAGTCGGAGCCCATCTTGTCGATCTCGTCGATCATGAAGACGGGATTGAGCATCCCGGCGTCCCGCAGCGCCCTGACGATCGTCCCGGGCATCGCCCCGATGTACGTCCGGCGATGTCCGCGGATCTCCGACTCGTCGCGGACCCCGCCGACGGAGATCCGCTCGAACTCGCGGCCGAGCGCGCGCGCGATCGATTGCCCGAGGCTCGTCTTGCCGACCCCCGGCGGGCCGACGAAACACAGGATCGGGCCGTGCGAATCCGGGTTGAGCGAACGTACCGCGAGGTACTCCAGGATGCGGTCCTTGACCTTCTCCAGGTCGTAGTGATCGGCGTCGAGCACCTCGCGGGCGTGGGCGATGTCCAGATCGTCCTCGGTGCGCTGCGACCATGGAAGGTCAACCAGCCACTCGAGGTAGGTGCGAATCACGCCGTACTCGGCGGCGGCGGCCGGCAGGCGCTCGAGACGTGCCAGCTCGCGCTCTGCCGCCTTGGCCGCATGCTCGGGAAGGCCCGCCGCGTCGAGTCGCTCGCGCAGCTCGTTCACCTCGGCCTGTTGCTCGTCCCCCTCTCCCAGCTCCTGCTGGATCGCCTTGAGTTGCTCCCTCAGGAAGTACTCACGCTGGCCCTTGTCGATCTCTGACTGGACCTGGGACTGGATCTTTGAGCCGAGCTGGATCACCTCCAGCTCGCGGGTCAGGATCTCGGAAAGACGGCGAAGGCGGCGAGTTACGTCCACCTCCTCCAAGAGGTCCTGTTTCTCATCGGGCGGGATCCGCAGCGCTCCGGCGATCAGGTGCGTCAGCGCCGAGGGGTCCTCGATGTTGGTGACCGCGAGCTGAAGCTCCTCCGGCAGGTATGGGATCTGCTCGATGATCTCGGAGAAGGAGCGCTGAACGTTGCGGGTCAGCGCCTCCAGCTCAGGCGACTCAGTCAGCTCGTCGGGCAGCGGCGAGATTCGGGCCACCAGGTAGGGCTCCTCGGTGACGAAATCGCCGATGCGGACACGCTCCCCCGCCTGGACCAAGATGCGGATGGTCCCGTCGGGGACCTTGAGCATCCTGGCGATGATCCCGGTGACCCCCACCCGGTGCAGGTCCGAAGAGGGCGGCTCCTCGAGTTCTGAGTTGCGTGAGGCGACCATGACGAGCTGCCGCTCGCCGGAGAGAATGTCGTTCACCAGTCGCATCGAGCGTTCCTGGCCGATCGCCAGCGGAGTCAAGGTGTCCGGGTAGGCCACCATCTCGCGGAGTGGGAGCACCGGGAGCGCGGCAGGCAGAGGCTGATCGTCGCGGATGACCGCGTCCAGGTCACCCGAGTCCACGACCTCGAGGGAAGCCACGTGTCTAGGTCCTCTCGATCTCGACGCGGGTGGTGGGCTGCGCGCTGCGTAAAGGAAGCTCGACGCGCAGGATGCCATCGTCATACGAGGCCTGGGCCTGCTCGGCGATCACGTCGGCTCCAAGCTCGATCACCCTGCGAAAGGCCCCGGCTTCGATTTCGACTTGCTGGTAGACCCGGCCGGCGGTCTCCTGGACTGCGCGTTCCCCCGAGACGACCAGATCCCGCCCGGAGACCTCGAGGTTGACCGAGTCCGCGTCGATCCCGGCCAGCTCGACCAGGACCACGGCCCGAGGCTGATCTCGGTCGCAGTAGTAAACGTCGACCCGGGGTGAGAATCCGGCGGTGAGGCGGGATGCCCTGCCCCTACCGCTCTCGCCGGCCCAGGGCTCGCCGATCAGCTCGTCCATCTCACGCCACATGCGCTCGAAGTTGAGCAGCAGGTCACTCTTGCGAGCCATCGCGGAGATTCTACGGGCCGCCCGAGCGGGCTACCGCAGGCGCTGGGTCAGGCGGTTGAGTGACGGGCGAGCAGCACCGGCTGGCGCGGCGGCACGAGGCCCTGAGGCGAATCCGCTCTGAAGGTCGAGCACGGGGCCTCCAGATCAAGCGCGCAAAGCTGGTTGCAGTGAAAGAAGCAGTCGGCGCAGGTGGGCTTCCCCTTGCGGCCGCGCTTCGTCTGCCGCCTGGAGAGGCCGACCGCCTCGAGGAACTGCTGCTGGGGGTCGGCGACCTCGATCACGTCCGCGACTATCGCACGCCCCGGCGCCGGGCGCGGGCCATGTTTTCGCAAACCGCGCGAAAAGAATCATCGAGCGTCCCCGGCGCGGTCGCGGTTTCGTGCGCATAGGAC
>JALZKA010000018.1:1008-23733 GCA_030859475.1 Actinomycetota bacterium | reverse complement strand
GGCGGGCGAGTCGCGATCGTCGCGGTCGCGGTCGCGGGCCTGGTTGCGATCGTGCCTCCGCTCTGGGGCACGGTCGCGCTCGAGCGCAGCTACGACGCGGCCGCGGAGAACCAGCTCGACGATGCGCTTGGAGCCGCTCGCAGCGCGATCAAGGCGCAGCCGTACGCGGCCTCGCCGCGGGCGCAGGAGGCAGTGCTCCTGCAACGGCAGGGGGATCTGAAAGGCGCGCTCGCCGCCGTCCGTGACGCGACCGACCGCGAGCCCAGGAACTGGTCGCACTGGCTCCTGCTGTCAAGGCTCGCGGCGCGAGAGGGCGATCGCGACTTGGCGGTCAGGGCGCGGCGCCGGGCCGAGCAGCTGAACCCGCCACTCCTCGACCTCCGCTGAATGAGCGGTAGGGTCTGGCCATGAGGGGAGGGTCGAGCGTGCTCGTCACCGGTGGGGCTGGATTCATCGGCTCGCACCTGGCCGAACGGCTGCTCCGGGACGGTCACCGGGTTCGAGTTCTCGACAACCTCGCCACCGGCAAGCGCGGAAACCTGATGCCTTTCGACAGCGAGATCGAGCTGATCGAGGGAGACATTCGCAGCTACGAGCGGGTTCACAACGCGGTGAAGGGATGCGAGCTGGTCTTCCATCAGGCGGCCCTGCCTTCGGTTCCGCGCTCGATCCAGGACCCCCTGACCAGCCACGCCACCAATGTGACCGCGACGCTCAACGTCCTGCTCGCCGCACGCGACGAGGGGACGCGCCGCGTCGTCTTCGCCTCGTCCTCCTCGGTCTATGGGCGCGATCCCGAGCTGCCTGCGCGCGAGGAGCTTCCGGCGCTTCCGATTGCGCCGTACTCCGTCGGCAAGCTGGCAGCCGAGGGCTACTGCCGCGCATTCTTCGAGATCTACGGATTGGAGACGGTGGCCCTGCGCTACTTCAACGTCTTCGGGCCACGTCAGGATCCCCTCAGCGAGTATGCGGCGGTCGTGCCGCGCTTCGTCACGGCACTGCTAGAAGGCCAGGCGCCAACCGTTCACGGAGACGGCGAGCAGTCCCGCGATTTCACCTACATCGACAACACGGTCGCCGCGAACGTCCTGGCCGCCGAGGCTGCCGGCGTGGCGGGCCAGGCGTTCAACGTCGCCTGTGGTGAGCGGATCACGCTGAACGCGATGCTCGAAGAGCTGCGCTCGATCACGGGCAGCTCGATTCAGGCGATCCACGAGGACCCGCGGCCGGGGGATGTCAAGCATTCGCTGGCCGACATCTCCCGTGCGCGGGAGGCGCTGGGATACGAGCCGTCGATCAGCCTCAAGGACGCGCTCACGAGGACGGTCGAGCACTTGGCGGGCGCCGCGCCATCCCGCCCTTGAGATCCGCCGCGCCCTAGACGTTTATCCCGGACACTTATTGGTTGACGGCTTGCATCCCGGCCGCTAGAGTGGCCGAACAGTTCAGCGGTCCTATAGGGGGGCGGCTCGAAGGGCAGGGGAACGGGGAGTACATGAGGGTGTTGGTTACCGGGGGGGCGGGGTTCATCGGCTCGCATTTGACGGAGAGCCTGGTCTCGGCAGGCCACGACGTGATGGTCCTCGATGACCTCAGCACCGGGCGCCTTGAGAACATCGAGCATCTGATCGCCGACGGCAGCGTCGAGTTGACGGTCGAATCGGCCCAGGATCCGCTGGTGGTCGACGAGCTCATGCTTCGCGCGGACGCTTGCTTTCACCTCGCATCGTCGGTTGGCGTCAAGCTGATCGTCGATCAACCGCTGGAATCCGTGCTGCGGACGGTCAGGTCGACCGACAACGTGCTGGGGGCCGCCGCCCGGCATGGCACACGCCTGCTTTTCACCTCGACGTCCGAGGTATACGGAAAGAGCGACGGCAAGCCGCTGCGTGAGAGCGCCGACCGCGTCGTCGGCCCGCCGACCCTGTCGCGCTGGTCTTACTCGACCGCGAAGGTCTTCGGCGAGATCCTCGCCTACGGCTACAGCGAGAGCGGTGCGGCTCCGATGACGGTCGCCCGGCTCTTCAACTCCGTCGGCCCGCGCCAGTCGAGCGCGTACGGCATGGTGCTGCCCAGGTTCGTCCGTCAGGCGCTGGCCGGCGAGGATTTGACCGTCTATGGATCGGGTTCCCAGTCGCGATGCTTCACCCACGTCAACGACACCGTCGATGCGCTCCGCGGGTTGATCGCCTCCGAGCACTCGGTCGGAGGCGTCTACAACGTCGGCGCGTCGGAGCCGATCACGATCCTCGAGCTTGCCCGCCACGTGATCGAGCGAACCGGATCGTCCTCGCACGTGCAGCTGGTGGCATACGAGGACGCGTACGGCCCGGGCTTCGAGGAGCTCGGCAGCCGCCGGCCCGATTGCCGGAAGATCGAGCGCCTGATCGGCTGGAGGCCGACCCGCACGCTCGATGACGCGATCGACGACGTGATCGCGCATGAGTCGCCGCCGGTCGCCCTGTGGGCAGCCGCCTGATCTTCGCCGCGCCGCGGGAGCCCCGGACCTGAGCCGCATCCGGGTCCTTCGAGTCATCGCCCGGCTGAATCTGGGCGGGCCCGCTCAACAGGCCGCGCTGCTCAGCGGCAGGCGGCTCGACCCCGCCCGCTTCGAGACGCTCCTGGTGCACGGCGCGCTGGCTTCAGGCGAGGAATCGATGGCGGATCTGGCCCACCGGGAGATGGCCAGGATGGAGTACCTCCCGAGCCTCAGCCAAGCGCCGCGCCCCCACCGGGACGCAGCGGCGACCTTGCGGCTGGCCAGGATCGTGCGACAGTTTCGGCCCCACGTCGTGCACACCCACACTGCCAAGGCCGGCTTCGTCGGCCGGTCCGCGGCGCTCGCTGCCGGGGACCCCGCGCCGATCCTGGTCCACACCTACCACGGGCATGTCCTCGAGGGATATTTCGGCCCCGTTCGGAACCAGATCTACCGGTCGCTCGAACGCGGCCTCGGACGCAGGACCGATTGCCTGGTAGGAGTCAGCGAAGCGACGGTGTCCGACCTGGTTCGGCTGGGAGTGGCGCCGCGTGAGCGTTTCCGGGTGATCCCGCTGGGCCTCGAGCTCGACGGCTTCGCGAACGCCGACGAGAAGGCAGGCCGGGATCTCCGTCGCGAACTGGGGATCGATGACGAGGACGTGGTCCTCACCTTCGTTGGCCGGTTGGTCCCGATCAAGCGTGTGGACCTGCTGCTGCGAGCCTTCGCCATCGCACGGACCCGAGCCCGGGTTCGCCTCCTGGTGGTGGGCGATGGTGAGCTGGCTCCCGAGTTGCGGGAGCTGAGCGATCGCCTGGGGGTCAGCACGGCCGTCAGCTTCCTTGGTTATCGCCGCGACCTCCCGAGGATCGCCGCTGCGGCCGACATCGCTGTGCTCGCGTCAGCGAACGAGGGCACCCCCGTGTCGTTGATCGAGGCCGCCGCGGCGGGAAGGCCGGCGGTGGCCACGCGCGTCGGGGGCGTCGCCGAGGTCGTAACCGGCGAGACAGGCGTTTTGGCTCCCCGAGGCGACATCGAGGCGCTGGCGGCTGGGATCACGCGTCTTGCCAACGATCTTGAACTGCGCGCCCGGCTCGGGCTCGCCGCACGCGAGCGCGCGATCGAGCGTCATTCCGTGCCCCGGCTCCTGCGGGACGTCGAGGACCTCTACGACAAGCTGCTCGATCGCCGAACCACGATGGGAGAATGAAGCCATCCTCGAGGCGACGCACGACCAGATCATCCACGACGTCCTGGCAGGGACGCTGACGGTCCTGCTCGTCGGGTTCGGCCTCGCCGGCTTGATCCGGGCGCTTGGCCGCACCCGCCCCGGCTTCGCGATCGCCATCCCGATCGCGGTCGCGACCGTGTTCAGGATGGTCGCCGCGGGGGGCGTCTCGCTGACGTCCATCGGATCCGAGCTGCGGGGGGGCGACGAGGTGCTGTTCCTGCGGGAGGCGGGTGAGGTCGCGGGCTCGTCGATCGGCTCGTCCGAGTGGTTCTCGATCCTGACCGGAGAGATGCACGAGTTCGTCCTCGCGGTCCAGATCTGGGCCTTCGATTCGTCCGAGTTCGTGCTGCGGCTTGGCGAAGTGGGCATCACGGTCGTGGGGCTCGTCCTGCTGAGCGCCGCGGTCTACGAGCTCGCGGGCGCCCGCGCCGCCGTCTTGGCCGCCTGGCTCCTCGCCCTCGAGCCGAGCGGGCTTTTCTTCTCCAGCATCCTCCACAAGGAGGCGCCGATGTTCGTGGCGGAAGGCTTGGTGGCATTCGGCGGCGCCCGGATGTGGAAGCGAGGGGACCTCGGCTCGCTGATCATCCTGGCCGCCGGCTGCCTGGTCGGGGTGGCGACACGTCCCTACGCCGGCTGGTTTCTGATCGCGGCCAGCGCGGCGATCGTGCTCCACGCCGGTCTGCGGACTTCGCGCCGCAACGAGGTCAACGCGATCGGGCTGATCGCGGTCGTGATCCTGGTGGTGGGGATGACCCTCCCGATCGCGATCGAGGCCTCGTCGGATGAGAACCTCGAGGAGAATCTCCAGCAGTCCCAGGACGCGAACGCGGCCGACGCCGATGCCAACCTGGCGCTCGAGCGGGTCGACTTCTCGACCCGCGAGGACGTGATCCTCAACCTGCCGATTCGCCTCTTCGACCTCACCTTCAAGCCCTTCATCTGGCAGCTCGGGTCGGCGAGCCAGCGACTGGGCGCAATCGGTGGCCTGTTCGCGTTGCTTGTGCTGGCCGTCTTGATCAGGACCCTTTACCGACGCGGGGGCGAGATCTTCGCCCGCGCCGGGCCGCTCGTCTACACCGGCTTCTTCCTGTTCATCGCCTACTCGCTGAGCACTGGCAACGCCGGGACCGGCTTCCGCTACCGCTCGCACCTGCTCGCGATCGGGCTTTGCCTAATCGCGAGCTTGTGGGAATGGCGGACGGAGCGGGCGGCGCGGCCTTCGTTCAGCTGGGCCGCGGATTCGCCTAGCCCAGCCGGCGGCAGAGCTGTTCTGCCCGCGTCGTCGTCGCTGCGCTCGGAACCTCGCCCCAGTAGCCGTCCGGGCTGGCCATGACGTTCTTCGTGTTCTCCGTGTGGATGAAGCCGATCAGGTGGCCGTATTCGTGGGTGATTACGCGGCAGAACTTGACCCAGCGCGAACTCGCCTGATTCTTGTTGACCCGGATGTACGGGTTACCGTTCCGGCAGCCGTCGACGGAGGCCGCAGCGATTCCGCCAGCCGGGTAATAGTCCACCCACTGGATCTGGACCGTCTGGGGGCTACAGATCAGCTGGACGGCGCTGGACTGGATCGGCGCGTAAGTCGTCCAGAAGGTCCAGGCGATCGTGAGTGCCTTCTGGTCGCGCGCGGTGTCCGCCTGCGCCGAAGCGCAGAAGGAAAGGGTAAGCGCCAGCGCGACAACAGAAGCATGTCTGAGAATGCGGGACATCCATGCCGGCTATCGGGCCGCAGTTGCGTCGGCGTGAGCGCTGGGCCCAGCACTCGTACACCCGGCTAGGGGGTTGGGGGAGGCTGGGCGAGCGTTTCCAGGAGCTTGTTCGCCACAGCGTCGGCCTCGCCGCGCTCGCCTTCGAGCACGGTCGCTGACTTGGCCGCTCGCGTGAGTGTGCGCATTACGTGATCGGGGCGCTCCCGGGCCGGGATGGCATTGGCCAAGAGGGCCATCGCGCCCTCGCCTGGCGACAGCGACCGTGGGCTCCACTCGGCCTCCGGCCTGTATTTGGTGATCACAATCGTGCCGATCGGGAGCGCTTCGTCGCCGGCCGTGCCGCCAAGACTCTCCACCGGGTGGTGAGTGTTCCACTCTCCTTCGTTTCTGACCGAGAGGGGTCGAGCGTAGGGATGGACCAAGCCTTCAGTATCGAAGACTGCGAACTCGTCGGAGTAGTAGGTGGCCCCGGCCCGGACCAGGGCGGCGACCAGTGTGGTCTTGCCCGCGAAGCTCATGGCCGGCATGACCAGTGTGCGGCCGTTCTGCGCCACCACGCCGGCATGTACGAACACGGAGTCGGGCGCCTTCACACCAAGGTGGATGCGGACCTGCGAGTCGAGCATCCCAAGCGCAAGCTCCAGCTCAAGGCCACGGTTGATCACGTCTCCGTTCAACACGAACTCGTATGTCCCCATGTCGTCGGCCACGATCGCGAACCGCTTCCCGACGTCTTGGGGGGCGCAAGGCTTCCACCCGGGCGGCAACAGCTCCCGGACACTCTCGATCAGGCTCGGCGGGCTCGCGCCAACGGCAGCCCGGACCCCGAAAGCCTCGAACGGAATCTCGATTCCCCCCTCTTCGGCTGCCGCTGCCATGAGGGCGATCATAGGGCGAACGACTGGCGAGGCTCCCTTGGGCCACCGGTAGAATCGCTCTTGTGGGGACGTTCGTACTAGCCGCCCGGATGCTACTGGCCGCAGTGTTCGCTATCGCGGGTGTCGCCAAGCTCCTCGACCAGCCTGGGTCGCGAAGCTCGCTCGCCGGATTCGGCGTGCCGGCGGGTGCGCTCCCGGCCGTCGCGTTGCTGCTACCGCTTGCGGAAATCGCGGTCGCGATCTCGCTGATCCCGCCGGGTACCGCTCGCTGGGGCGCGCTCGCGGGACTCGTACTTCTCGCCGGCTTCATGGCCGGGATCGGTAACGCGCTGCGCCGGGGCCGGACGCCCGACTGCCACTGCTTCGGACAGCTTCACTCCGCGCCCGCCGGCCGATCGACCCTGGCTCGAAATGCCGTGCTCGGCGTGCTCGCAGCCGTTGTCCTGTTGGAAGGGCCCGGCCCGTCTCTGTCCGCTTGGATTTCCGACCGGACAGCGGCGGAGCTGGCTGCGGTGAGCGCTGCGATCGCGGCGCTGCTCCTGGCGGCATATGCGGCCAGCCTTTGGCTTGAGCGGCGGCGGCTGCGCGACGAGCTCGACGCCGCCCACTCGGACATCTCGAGGCTTCCCGCCGGCCTGCCGGCCGGCGCCCGGGCGCCGGAGTTCTCCCTCCCGGACCTCTCCGGCCAGATCCATACGCTCGAGTCGCTTTGCGCAAATGGCCGGCCGTTGATCCTCGCGTTCGTATCGCCAGACTGCGGCCCGTGCCAGCGGGTCCTGCCCGAGCTCGGACGGTGGCAGGCTGAGTTGCCTGAGCTCTTGACCGTTGCGGTTCTCACAATCGGGACGGCTGAGCAGAACCGGCCGGCGGCCGCCGAACACGGGGTGTCGCCGGTCATCGTTCAGGAAGACGTGGAGCTGCTGATCGCGTATCGGATCCACAACACTCCCTCGGCCGTGGTCGTGACGCCAGAGGGCAGGATCGCCTCCGCGCCGGCAGAGGGCCTTTTTCCCATCGAGTCCCTGATCCGCCTGGCACTCCGGCGGGATCTCCCCGGTAGCCGGGCCGCCGCGCTCGCGCGGTCTTCGGTTTGAGCCGCCAATCGAGGCTCGCGGAGTTCGTCGACCGCTCCCGGAGCGTGTTCCGGGTGGCGGAGCTGGACGAGGCGGCCGCGGAGGTCGTCGGCGCGCTTGAGGCGGCTGGCGCCGCGTGCTTGCTGCTGAAGGGACCGGCGATTGCGCAGATGCTCTACAGGGATGGCGAACATCGCGGTTACTCCGACATTGACTTGCTGGTCACGGAGTCCGAGCTTGATCGGGCGCGAGAGGCACTCAGCGGCCTCGGCTTTCAGCTAAGCGCGGAGCTCATCGCGCCCGGCATTGTTGCAGCCGACCCTCACGCCGAGACGTGGTCGCGTCGGGCCCGGGCTACGAAAGGGGGTCCCGTGGTGGTGGATTTGCACTGGCGACTTGATGGGTGCGAGGCGACCTGGGACGCGACCTGGACCGCCCTTTGGTCCCGATCGGCCGAGATTCTGGTGAGTGGCCGGCCCGTTCGGGTCCTGAACGTTCCGGGACTCGCCTTCCACGTTGCACTCCACGCAGCGCAGCACGGTCCGGGTGACCTCAAAGCAATCGCCGACTTGCACCGCGCCCTCGAGCGATGGGCTAGAGATGTCTGGGGAGAGGCTGCCGAGCTCGCCCGCGCCGTTCAGGGAACGCCTTCCTTTGCCGCCGGTCTACGCCTGACACCCGGCGGCGTGCTCCTTGCCGACGAGCTGCGTCTGCCGGAGACGGACGAGCTGACACGTGCGTTACTCCGCCGCGAGGGTAGGCCGCCTGGCGCATTCCACCTTGGCGCCCTCTCGGAGGCACGCGGCTTTGGCGAGCACGTCGCCCTGCTACGAAGCGCATTGCTCCCGTCCCGCCACTGGATCGCCAGGCGGTACCCATGGGCGGCATCAAGCTCCCGGCGGATGGCCGCGGCGCGCGCCGCTCACCTGGTCAGAGCGCCCAGTTGGGCGGCTAGGGCATGGTGGTATCGCCGCCGCCAGCGCAAGGCGGGGCCGGGCACGCTTTAGCCAGCGACGCCCTTAGGGAGTGGTGGTCGTTGACGCGGGGTCCGGCGTCGGCGTCGGCTCAGGCGTGGGGGTTGGTGTCGGCGCCGGAGCGGGGGTCGTCGGGTCGGGAGCGGGAGTCGGCTGCGGAGTGGTCGGTGTCTCCGTATTGGGAGTGGCCGGATCCGTGGTCTGGGTGGCCTCGGACTCCATGTTTGTCGACTCGCGACTCGACGAGCTTCGACAGGGACCTGCGGGCTGGCAGCCGCTGCTTCGGTTGGCGCCAGCTCCGTAAATGGAGCAGCAGGTCGCTGAGTCCGGCACGCAATCCTTGATGTTCGTGTTGGCAGGCTCGCAGCAACAGCAGCCAGCCTGCTGGCATGCGCCGCAGCCGCTGGTCGTGCTGATGCTGCGGCAGAAAGCGAGGGTCACAGCCTGCGCGGGAGTGGGCGCGGTGACCGACATGATCATCGGCGCGGCAATTGCGGCCGCGGCCCCGGTCTTGACGAGCTTGACGCTCAACTCGCGGCGGGTGGAGCCGCCGCTCGTCGACCCTGCTTCCAGAAGGTCACATGAGTCCAGTTCGAAGAGGGCGCGATCGATGGTTTCGGCATCAAGGCCGAGCTGAGCGCTCAGGCCGTCTCGAGGCGTTCGTCCGTCGCAGCGATCCCACACCAGGGCGGCCTCGGGGCTGAGGCAATGGCCACGGTCGCGAGCCTTGTCGTAGACCAGGACTTCGTCATCGAGGCGCTCGACGATCAAATCCTTGGACCGAGCGGCCGGTTTGCTGTATGGATCCATCCGAACGTTCCCCTGTTCCCCTTGTTCCCCTGATCCCCCGTTGGGCAGGCTCGAAGCTGAGCGCCAAATATAGCCCCTCCTCGCCCAGCGCGCAAGTGGGACCTGCGGGCTACTGTTGGCGGGTGGCTAAGCGCGACGCGATTCAGGCTTCACAACTCGCGCCGATAGCAGCCGGATCCGCCGCCACGACTATCTGGTTGGCGTTCCTGGGGCTGATCACCACCCCGTTCATGCTGCACACGCTCGGCGCCTCGGCGTACGCGGTCTTTGCCCTCATCACGATCATGGCGGCCTACCTTTCGAACCTGGAGCTAGGATTTGGCCACGCGACGCTCCAGTACCTCGCGCGCGCTCGAGCGCACGGAGACGCGGACGCGGAGGCCAGGGTGATCGCAACTTCGCTTTGCGTCTTCGTGGTGGCCGGCGTCCTGGGAGCGCTCGTTGCGTTCCTGGCGGCCCCGGCCGTGGTCGAGGACTTCGCGAACTTCCCGGCTTCACTGGAGGACGACGCTGTGGGGGCCGTACGCCTTGCCGCGCTCGTCCTGTTCCTCACGTTCCTCTACTCGTTCGCCCAGGTTGCTCTTCAGGCGCTCGGCAGGTTCCGGCCGTTGCTCCTGTCCAGGGTTGTCTTCGGAACCCTGCTTTCGCTCTTCGCGGTCGTAGCCGCCGCCCTGTTCGGCGACGTTCGTGCGGTGCTTGCCGGTCAGGTGATCGTCTCAGGCGTAAGCGTCGTCGTCGTCTTGATCTTGCTGGCCCAAGCGAGCTCTGCCCGATTGCGATTGGCCTTCCACGGCGGGACATTTCGGGAAATGTCCGGGTTTGGGATCCTCGTCCTGCTCACGGGGCTGACGTACCAGCTCATGCTGCACGGCCCGCCGACCGTCCTGGCAGGGTCTGCCCCCAGTGCCGAGGTCGCCGCGTTCGCCGTCGCGGCGATCGTCCTGCAGCAACTTACGCTGCTCGTCTCTGCAGCCAGCACAGGCTTTCTGCCGTTCGCGAGCCGTGAATCGATCACCGAGGACAGGATCCGCCTCGCCAGCGTCTTCCGCTCTCACACGCGGCTCACGATCGCTGTGCTTGCGCCCGTCGTCGCCTTCTTGGTGGTTTTTGCCGATCCGCTACTGACTGCTTGGGTCGGTGCCGATTTCGCCTCGCGCGCGGAGGAGCCGTTGAAGTTCCTCGCGCTTGCGGGTTTCGTCTTGGCTCTGAGCGCCCCGCCGGGTGACGTGACCCGGGGCCTGGGGCGGCCCAGCTGGAATCTTGCCCACGGTGTGGTAGGCGGCGTCTTAAGCGTGGTTGCCGCCGTTCTTTTGGTCGACAGCGAGGGTGCGGGTGGTGCGGCTCTAGGCCTCCTTTGCGGTGTGTCTCTTGCCACGGCACCGTTTTTCTTCCTCGTCGCCGGGCGGCTTCTCGGACAGTCGCCCGCCCGCCTCAGCGCGGCGGTGTTCGCGCCCGCGGTGACAGGCATTGCTGTCGGCGGCGCCTACCTACTGGCTTCCGAGGTGGTGTCAGGGATTGCGGGCGCGGCGCTCGCGGGCGTCCTGTTCACGCCCCTTTACGCATTCGTCGTCTTCCGGGTGGTTCTTGACGACCAGGAGCGAACAACCCTGGACGCCGGACTCAGCTCGATCGCGCCGCTCGCCCGGATCCTCAGTCGCCGGTCTGGCGACGTTTCCGCACCGCATCCACCAGCGCCGGAGGCAGCCAGCGCAGAGCCACGTGAACGCTTCGGTCCTTGAGCGCCTGACGTCGCTCACGGACGCTAGGCCGTGCCCGCTCGCCTCGCTCGGGATAAATGGTGGCGTGAGATGCGGTTCGCTCTTCGCGGGGCCGGCCGGCGGTGTAGTAGTAGAAGGCCAGCGACCGCCTCGGTGTCCCGTTCGGGCTGTTGACCGGCTGTGGATTTCCATGCAGCGCGACGTCAGTCGTGTTGAAGATGACGCAGCGTCCGGCGATCGGCACGACGCGGCGCTCGCACGATGTCGCGTCCGCGTTCCATAGCTCGAGGTTTCCGCCCCACTCCTCCTCCCAATCGGGGTTGAAATAAAGCAGCACGTTGATGCGTCGATCCAGCTTCAGGTCGTGATGAACGTTGAAGTCCGCGTGCACGTTCAGAAAGCCGTCTTGACCGAGCAGATGGATGCCCCCTCCGACCAAGTGAGGGTCGGAAACCAGACCGCGAATACCAGTGAGCTCCTCGAGGAACTTGATCATCCCGCCACCGTTGATCTGAGCAATCACCTGCCGAGTCGTCGGGCCCATATCGAGCTCGTCGTTGGTGCCGAACTTGTGCGATCGGCCCTCGTCTCCCCAGAAGGTCAGGTCCTCGCCCGGCGATGGAAACTCAGCGATGCACTCATCGACCACGTCGCTCGGCAGGAAATCGTCGATGACGACATGGGGGAACGGCTTCGCGGACCGATACTGGGGGGCCAGCTCCTGAGCTTTCACTAGCACCGCCGGGATATCGAGCAAGAAGGGTGAGTCAGTCGAGCGTTCCACGACTTGAACGGTAGTCGAATCGAGTCGGCGAATCGCCGGTACGATCGCCCGGTAAAGGCTTATGTCATCAAACTCCGCCGCTCCGAGGCGCGGCGGTGGCGGCTCGCAGCGTCAGTGAAGATCATGCGATGGCCGATCGCGTCCGTGAGGGGCTCAGGTACCACCCTCCGCGCGGCGTTGACGATCCTTGGCCGATCGCTGAACAGGCGGTCCCGGTTCATCGGGTCACAGCTGCGTCGAGGACGCGGGCCAGTTCCGCTCCAGCGGCCTGCCGACTCAGGAAAGCGAGATCCCGCTCCGAGGTTCCCTGGCGAAGGCCAGACGAAATTGCCCTGTCCGTTTCGGCTGCGTCCTGGTCGCTGAGCACGAAGCACCCCGGCTGAGAGGCCAGCATCGCGCCGGCGTCGCTCTCCGGGTCACCGAGATACAGAATCGGCAGTCCGGTAGCCAGGTACTCGTAAAGCTTCGCGGGGATCCAGCCACGTGCGACGGGGTCCTCGCCCCCCTGCCCGCTGGCGAAGAGCATCGAGGATTCGGCAAGCAGACGCATCGCCTCGGTATGCGGAACCTGGCCCGTGGCCGCGGCCAGGTGGCCGACACCGGCTAGGTCGGCCTCAGCCGCGACGTCCGGATGGAGGTCACCGATAAAGCGCACTCGGGGAATCTCTCCTGCTTCCAGTGCCCACGCGCTGAGCGCCCGCCACAGCGGAGCCAGGCTCTGCCGGTCCGGATAGAACGAGCCGAGATGGGTGAGCGTCGGTGTTTTGGGCTTCTGCGCCGGACGCGGTTCGAGTTCGTGGCCGTTGCGGACGACCTCAACCTCCTTGCCCCATACCGCTGCGAAATGCTCAGCCCAGGTCGGTGTCGGCATGACCACCCTGCTTGCCTCGTTCGCGATTTTCGCTTCCAACCCGGCCGCCCGGCGGCGGTGGGGATGGTCGAGCGGAAGGGTCGCCGACCACGGGTCCCGGAACTCGGCGACCCATGGGATCGTTGCTCTTCGGCTCAGCGTCCTCGCAACCAGGTGAGCCGTGATTGGAAACGAAGAGGAGAAGATCACGTCGAACGACTCCTTTCGCAAAGCTCGTAGGCCTGCAGCCACCGCGCCGGGATACCAGCCGATCTGGGGGTCCGGGTAGAGAAAGCGCTTGACCGCTGACCGCGCTGTCCCGGGATCAGACAGTCCGTTTGCCTCGTGTCCACCTCCGCGCGAAAACGCCCGGGCGATAAGACTTGGCTCGAGTGCGGGCGAGCGCACGACGTTCGCCGCGGGAATCGGAATCGATCGGTCGTGCGGGTGCGGTGTCGTGGCCGGGGAGAGCACCGTCGGCTCCCATCCGAACTCCGGCAGGTGTCTCGCGAAACTGGCCAGGCGAATGCTTCCGATCCCGGCGATCGGGGGGTAGTAGTAAGCGACGATCAGGATCCGCCGCATCAGCCGTCGAGGACAGAGGCGTAGAAGGCGCCCAGGCGGGCCCGGAATTCTTCGATCGTGTACTCGCGCATGAACACGTCGCGAGCGTGGGCCCCCAACTTCCTAGCGAATACGACGTCGGAGGCGAGCCGGGCCATCGCCTCGGCCAATCCACCCACGTCCCCCGGCTCCACCAATAGCCCGGACTCCTCGTGGGTGACTATCTCGGGAATCGGCCCGACGCGGGTGGAGATGACGGGCAGTCCGTGGGACATCGCCTCGACGTTCGTGAAGCCGAATCCCTCGGCAAGCGACGGCATCACGAATGCATCCCCTTCCGGATACACCCTGCCGGCGAGGTCCTTCGAGGTCTGTCGGCCAGTGCAGCCCGCTACGCCACGTGCCACCAAACCCTCGAGTTCGGCGAGCAGTCGGGCTCGACGCTCGGCCCCAACCCATCCATGGACGAGCCGGTCAGGGTTCCGCTCGCCAGGGTCGCACCCTGCCAGCACCAGCCTGGCCTGGGGAAGATCGCCGCTGATCCGACTGAACGCCTCGATTACGTCGAACCCGCCTTTGCGCTCGAAATCACCGCCCACGAACAGGAACGTGAAGGTGTCCCTGCCCTCCCGTTGGGCGGGGCGGGGAGCAGGAAAACCCGGTGGCAGCACGTCGAGCTTGCTCGGGTCAGCACCCCAGCTCAGGTTGAGATCGCGGGCCCAGCGTGAGAACACGTAGACCCGATCAACATGCTCGGTCTCGAGTAGACGATCGTGAATTCCGAGCGTCTTGTAAAGGCGGCCGGCACGGCTGAGCGCTCCGGCGATTCGCTCGTCCGTCCAGCCGAGGTAGTCGCGAAGGTAGACGACGCTGGATGATCCCTCACTCATTACCACAGGGGTGCTGCTCAATCCGGTGAGGCGAACCGGATGCGCGTGGACGTGGATCAGGTCGAACGATTCGCGCAGCTTCACCGCCCGAAAGCCGATGTCCGGGATCGCGCGCGGCCGAAGCAGGCGGTTGAGGGCCACCTCGGTGCCGACCGCGCACCTGGCTCCCGGCGCCCCCTGCTTGAACTCTTTGGAGACGGAGTAGGTAACCCCAGGCGGGGCGGCCTGCTGGATCAGATTCGTGTAGACGCCCTCGCCGCCCGACGAGCTTGGGGCAACCAGAAGGACTCGCGTGCTCAACGCGGCCTCGCGAGCCGGGCGACGGCGATGAATTGGTAGGCGAGCAGGTCGCGGAACACCATCGGCCCCGCCACTCGCTGCACGAACCGCGTAGCGAGAGCGCCGGTTCGCCCGATCTGGGACTGATCGTCGAACAGCCGGTAGTTCCGCTCCAAGCGTTCGATCACCAGCCCGCGCTCCACCAGCATCCGCTCCAGGGACCGTCGCGTAAGGACACGCAGGTGGGTCCGGTCGCGAACGCCGGACTCCGAGTACTCCCAGCGGTCGAAGAGCAAGCGTCCGAGGACGGCATAGAAGCGCATGTTCGGCACGCTCACGATCACCCGTCCGCCAGGCCTGAGCAGCGGCAGTAGCCGATCGAGCACGCGCTCGGGATCCGGCATGTGCTCGAGCGAATCGGCAAAGACCAGGTAGTCGAAGTCACGCGGGAGCTCATCAAGGGCGACTTCGGCGGCGTCGCCTTCGAGCACCAGGTCAAGACGCCCCTGTGCGACCGCTGCGGCCTCTGGGTCGAGCTCGATGCCGACGACGCGCTCTGCCCCCCCCTCCTTCAAGGCAGCCGCCAGGGCGCCCTCGCCACACCCGACATCCAGCACTCGCTTGCCCGCAGGCTCGACGAGCCGGGCGATGTCCGGGCGCGGTTCTCCGAAATAGCTCATCGCCGGTTCCGGATCAAATCGAGCATGACTCGCAGGGAGCCGGCGGTCTGCTTTTGCATGTCCGCGTACGCCTCGGCGCGTGGACCGCCCGCGCGCCGGCGCAGCGAGTAATAGCCGGTTCGTAACGCCGCCCCGGTCACTCCGAGACCTGTGAAGAGCGCCAGTCGGGCACCTCCGTAGCGCTCGCGATAGATCTCGCGCTGGCTCTTCAGCGAGCGAACCACTCGCTCGTTGTCTCCCCAGCGGAGGTCGGAGCTGGAATGGTCGAAGTGCTTGATCGAAGCGTCGGGGTAGTAGCGGATTCGCCACCCCTGGTCACGGATTCGAAAGCACCACTCAAGATCCTCCCCGTACATGAAATGACGCTCGTCGAAGCCGCCCGTCTGCTCGAAGACCTCCCGGGGCATCAGCATGAACGCCCCGGCCACCCAGTCCACGTCGCGTTCTTCCGAATAGTCCCAGTAGCCCGAAAGCAGCATGGAGCCGGCGACCTCGTCCGGCATCAGCTTGTAGAGCCCAAGTCCCTCCATGACCGCCAGTCGCAGGCTGGGAAACCTGTAAGCGGAGTGTTGCGTACGGCCGTCCGGTAGCTCCAGCCGGCACTGCGCGACGCCGATCCCGGGCTCCGCTCGCACGCGCTGAAACAGCGCCGTGACGGAGTCATCCAGCAGGATCGTGTCGCTGTTGAGCAGCAGAAACCACTGACCGCTCGCCACCCGCATCGCCTGGTTGTTTGCTCGGCCGAAGCCGACATTCTCGGTGTTTTGGATCAGTCGCACGTCGGGGAAATGCTCCTCGACCATGGCGGCGCTGCCGTCGCTTGAAGCGTTGTCGACGACGATCACCTCGTGGTCGACGCCGGCGAGGTGCTCCCCCAGCGAGGCGAGGCAGTTGCGAAGCAGCTCGCGTGTGTTCCAGTTGACGACGATCACCGACAGATCGCGCTCCGTCTCGGACTTCGCCAGGGAGATCGAGGCGGGCGAGCTGGCTCCGTTCGACGCCACCGCAGCTTCCCCATCAAGCCAGCGTCGCGCCCAGGCCTCGAAGCTGTAGAGCATCATCACCGGTGGTACCGCGCGGTCGTCCCCGGCGAAGCAGTTGCGCACCACGCGGTCGACTGCTTTTGGGTCGAACAGCCCTCGCCTGCGGACGGCGGGCGGAGCCAGAACGTCGCGGACGTTCTCAGCGAGCTCCTCCCTGATCCATTGACCCATCGGCGGCGAGAACCCTTGCTTTCGGCGTGTCATGGGCACCGGCAGGACGCGCTGACCGACCTCTCGCAAGACCAGCTTGCCGGTCCTAAAACGCATCTTGTGCCTTGCCGGCATCCGCATCGCGCGCTCCACCAGGCGGTAATCGAGGAACGGCGTGCGCAGTTCGAGCGATTGATGCATGCTCATCGCATCGCTGGCGCGGAGCAGCTCGTCGGTCAAGTACGTCTTCACGTACACGTAGAGCATGCGATTGAGCGGATGCTCACCGGCCGCGCGGGCAAAGTGCCCCTCCAGGTGGCGAACCGGGGCGTCGAGGTCGAGCGAGCTCCGGATGTCCGCGGCCAAAAGGTCGCTTCGCAGGCCTGGGTCGGTCTCGTGCATCAGGCGACGGGTCGCGCGTTGATCGGGCTCCATGGCGGCCAGGTTCGCGGCTCGCGAGAGCCGGTCGGCGCGGGAGAGCTTGCCTGCCAGCGTCATTCCCGCCGTGCGGATGCCCTCCGGCAGGCGGTCGAAGCGGGCCATGAGGTTCGCGACGACATGGCTCGGGTAGGCGCTGAACAGTTCGTCGCCGCCCAGCCCCGAGAGCGCCACCGTCACGTCGCGAGTGGCCAAGGAGCAGACGAGGTGTGTTTGTAACAGTGACTGACCGGGCTCGTCATACGCATCGAGCAGTGTGGGGAGACTGGACATGATCTCGCGCGGGCTCGCTTCGGATTCCGTGTGTTCGGCACCCAGCGCTTGAGCGGTCTGCCGCGCTGCTTCTCGCTCGTCGCCGGCGTCCTTACCGAAGCCGAGCGTGAACGTCCGCAACGGCTCACCGGTGTGCCGTGCCGCGAAGGTCGCGACCAGGCTCGAATCGACTCCGGCGGAGAGCAAGACGCCGAGGGGCACGTCGCTCACCATCCGGCGGTGAACCGAGTCGTCGAGCAGCGTCTCGACCTCTTCGCTGTATGAGTCCATGCCTTGGTCATCCTCTTCCGCCAGAGCGCAGTCCCAGTACTGCCGGTCAGCGGCACCGCTCGAATCGACCGTAAGGCTGTGCCCGGCGGACAGGCGGCGAACGCCGCGGACCAAGCTGTGCGGCTCGGGGATCGCGAAGAACGACAGGTAATGGGGAAGGGCCTGCGGATCGAGCTCGCGTGCGACCAGGCCAGATGCGGCCAGCGCCTTGATCTCCGAGGCGAAGACGAGCCCGTCCGGGATCCGTGCGTAGACGAGCGGCTTTACGCCCAGCCGGTCACGCGCCAAAAACAGGCGGCGGTTCCGAGCGTCCCAGATGGCCACGGCCCACATCCCGTTCAGACGGTCGAGGACCGCCTCGCCCCACTCGGCGTAGCCGCGCAGGAACACCTCCGTGTCGCACCGGGTGCGGAAGCGGTGCCGGCGTGACTCGAGCTCCCGCCGTACCTCGGCGGCGTTGAACAACTCGCCGTTGTAGATGATCGTGTAGGCGCCATCCTCGGTGGACATGGGCTGGTCGCCGCCCTCGACGTCGATCACCGCGAGTCGCCGGCTCGCCAGGCCGACGGACGCACGAGCGCCGTCGTCGATGTGGATTCCCTCCCCGTCCGGGCCCCGGTGGGCGATCGATGTGGCCATCTGGCGCAGCGCCTGCTCGTCCACGGGGCGCCCGTCAAAGAAGCAGATCCCCGCGATTCCGCACATGGCCCTAGCCTAGACGTGATGTGCGGTATCGCGGGAGTCGTGGGTGCGGGGGATGGGGACCTCCGCGCGGTCGTCGAGGCGCAGCTTGCGACGCTCGAGCACCGCGGTCCCGACGCTCGCGGCGTGTTCGCGTCCGGGCCGGGGGCTATCGGCCAGAACCGCCTGGCGATCATCGACCTGGTGACCGGCGATCCGCCGATTACGAACGAGGACGAGACGATCGCCGTCGCTCTGAACGGCGAGATCTACAACTTCCAGAAGCTGCGGGACGGCCTTGAGCGGGACGGGCACGAGTTCAGCTCCCGGGGGGACACGGAGGTGATCGCCCACCTGGCGGAAACGCATGCGCCGGTCGACCTGTGCCGGCGGCTCGACGGGATGTTCGCCTTCGCGGTGTGGGACGGCCGCCGGCAGCGGGTGATCCTGGGCCGCGACAGAGTGGGCAAGAAGCCCCTCTATTACTGGTGCGCAGGGGGGAACCTTGTGTTCGGCAGCGAGATCAAGGCCCTGTTCGCCGCCACGCAGGTGCCGCGCCGGCTCGACGCCGACGCGCTTCCGGCCTACCTCGCATTCGGCTACGTCCCGACCCCCAGGACCTTCTTCGATGGTGTCCGCAGCCTGCCTCCTGGTCACGTCTTGACCTTCGAACCGGGCGGCGAGCCGGTGGTCGAGCGCTATTGGCGGGCGCCCGTCGCCGGTCTGGACGGGATCACTCGCCTTGCCCTTCCGATGAAGGCAGCTGCTGCTGGAGTGCGGGAGTCCTTGGAAGCCGCCGTCGAGCGCCGGCTCATCTCCGACGTTCCCCTGGGCGCGTTCCTAAGCGGCGGGATCGATTCGAGCGCGGTCGTGGGGATCATGGCCTCGAAGCTCGACCGCCCGGTCAAGACCTTCACGATCGGATTCGAGGACACCGAGGGCTTCGACGAGCGGCCTTACGCCCGGCTGATCGCCCAGCGGCACGGCACGGAGCACCACGAGTTCGTTGTGCAACCCGACGCGGTCGATTTGGTCGAGCGCCTCGTCTGGCACCACGACCAGCCGTTTGGCGACTCGAGCGCGATACCCACGTTTCTACTCAGCGAGCTGACGCGTGGACACGTCACCGTTGCGCTCTCCGGCGACGGCGGCGACGAGGCATTTGCCGGCTACGAGCGCTTCGCCGCGGGACTCGCCGCCCGGCGGTACGCGAAGCTCCCTGATCCAGTGCGCGGCGCCCTGCAGGGCGCGATCGGGAAGGTCCCGGCCGGCGCGTTCGGAGGTCGTGGTGCCCGGCTTCAGCGCTTTGCCGGCGTCGCGGCGCAGGGCCTCCCGGACGCCTACCGTCGCTGGATCAGCTTTGTCCAGGACCCCGAGCGCAGGGCGCTTACTGCGAACGGCAACGGCGGCTGGGCGCAGGCGGACTACCGGGCGATCTGGGAATCGTCGGCAGGCGCCCACCCGCTGGACCGTCTGCTCGACCTGAACCTCCGCACCTACTTGCTGGACGACCTGCTGGTGAAGACCGACAGGACGTCGATGGCGCACGGCTTGGAGGTCCGCTGCCCGTTCCTTGACACAAGCCTCCTGGAGTACGCGACGCGTCTGCCTCCTTCGATGAAGGCGCGTGGCTTGGGGCTGAAGCGCGTGCTCAAGGCGGCGGTGGCCGACTTGCTGCCGCGCGAGATCATGCATCGGCCGAAGCGCGGCTTCGGGGTTCCGCTGGACCGGTGGTTCAGGCAGGACCTGCGGGGTTACACGTCCGGCACGCTGGGTGCGCCGGACGCGCGGGTGAGGGCACACCTGAGCGGCGCTGGGGTCGACTCGATTCTGGCCGAGCATGCGTCCGGAGCGCGCGACCACGGCCACGCGCTGTGGACCCTCCTGACGCTGGAGGTCTTTCTGCGCCGCGAAGGCTGGTGATCAGACCGCTCGGTCAGCGCTCGGCGACGAGCTTCAGCGAGTCGCCAAGCCGGGTCGCCGCCAGGGTCGCGTTAGCCGCTCTCTTAAGCAGCGTGCCTGCGCGATTCGACGAGAGCGACTCGTTCAGCCGGTAGCTGCTCTCGACCCGGGCCCCCGGTTGGACTCGCGGACCGCGCAACCTCAGAGCCTGAAGCAGCTCGTTCGGATTGACGGCGTGAGTGTCCAATGTGCAGACCCGCAGCCTCGCGTCGTCCACCGCAATCTGAAGCCCGGTTGCCGAAAACAGATGCAGATGTTCCGGTGGGGAGACGACGCTCCACCTCGTGCCGAGCAGGCGCGCCGATATCCCACGGCCGTGTGGGGTCGTCAAGTGCAGGGCACCCCCTTTCCTCAGCAATCTCTCGGCGGTGCGGAGCATCTGGCGCGGATCGGGGACATGCTCGATGACCTCGATGATGCTGACCACGTCGAATCCCTCCTCCGGCAGGTCGAGCGCCTCGAGCTCCCCGAACTCGACCTCGAAGCCCTGCGCGCGGACGGCGTCGGCAGCGCCCGCGGCCACCTCGGTCCCGGTCACCTCCCATCCCTGGCGACGCGCGGCGGCCATCAGCGACCCCGCGCCGCAGCCTACGTCGAGCCAGCGGTTCAGGTTCCGGCGCTCCCCGAAGGAGGCCGCGACCCGGTCGAGCTGGGCGTGCACGAACCCGGGCACCTCAAGGTTTCCGGGGTGGTAATAGCCCGCGTAATCCGTAGCTTCGGGCAGCTGGTCCGTGAACAAGGTCCCGCAGACATGGCACTCTTCCATGGCGTAGCCCGCAACGTCGCCGCGGGTCCGGCTTTCGCTGACCAGGCACGCGGGACAGGGACGAGCGCGCGACGCTGGCATGGGATACTGATAACAGAGGCGGAGCCAGGGGCTCGCCGAACCATCGCGATCTCATGCACGGCGCGCTCCGCTCGCTCTACATCTGCTACCTCTCGCTCGAGGATCCGCTCGTTCGCACCCAGGTAGTCGCTTATCTGGAGGGCCTGGCACGCAACGGCCATACGATCCACCTGTTGACGTATGAGCCCAAGCTCGGCCGCGACCGCAAGTTATCGCTGGCGGCCGAGCTCGCTGGGAATGGCATCACCTGGCACTCGTTGCGCTACCACAAGCGCCCTTCACTCCCCGCGACGGTGTACGACGCGTTGCTCGGCGCGGCGGTCGGAGGCTGGCTGGTGCGCAAGCACCGCCTCGACGCGGTCCATGCGCGCAGTCACGTCCCGGCTGCGACCGGGCTCATTCTCCGGCGGCTGATGGGTCGCAAGCTGATCTTCGACATTCGCGGCCTTTTGGGGGACGAGTACGCCGACGCCGGCCGCTGGCGCCGCGACGGCGCGGCGTACCGGCTTACGACGTGGATCCAGCGACTCGCGATTGAGAGGTCGGAAGGCGTCGTCGTGCTCACGGAGCGGGTGCGCGACCACTTGTTCGAGTCACGGCGCGAGCGGGTTGGCGTGATCCCGTGCTGCGCTGATCTGGATCGCCTCGCGGCCGATACGAATTCGAGCCAGGAGCTCCGCGCTGCGCTCGGCCTCTCCGATCGGCCGGTGATGGTCTACGTCGGCAAGCTGACGGCTCCCTACATGGACCGCGAGATGGTCGAGTTCTTCGCGGTCGCGCGAAGGGCGGATCCGCGGCTGGCGTTCTTGGTGCTGACGCAGGCTCCCGCCGCGAGCATCCAGGGCGAGTTCGGACGTGCCGGGGTTTCCGCTGACGACTTCCGGATCACGCGCTCCGATCCCGAGCGAATCGGCGATTACCTCGCGCTGGCCCGTTTCGCGATCAGCTTCTGCGCGCCGACTTTTGCCCGGATCGCCTCGTCGCCGACGAAGATCGGGGAGTACCTGGGCGCCGGGTTGCCGGTCGTGTCCGGCCCCGGAATCGGCGACATGGACGCGATCCTTGGCGCTGGCGTTGGCGCGGTGGTGTCGTCGTTTGACGCGGGTGCCTACGAGCGCGCCGCGGACGACGTGCGAGAGCTCGTTTCCGACCCCGCTACGCGGGCGCGCTGCCGGGCGGTCGCGCGCGAGACCTTCTCCCTGGACGAGGTCGGCGTACCCCGCTACGATCGCCTCTACCGAGAGGTCGCGGCGTTGGGAGTCGATCGATGAGGATCGGCTACGCCGCCTACAGCCCGGACCTGACCCAACCTGCCGACCGGCGCCGCTTTCCTTATTACGCCCGCGCGCGGGGGATCGAGTTCGAGCTTGCTGACCCGTCCCGGCAGTACGACGTGGTGGTGGTCACCCCGCGAGCTGACATCCGCGGCTGGAGTCGCTACCCGCCCCCCGGCAAGATCGTCTTCGACATCGTCGACTCCTACCTCGCGATCCCTCGCCGGGACGCGAAGTCGCTCTTGCGAGGGCCGGCCAAGTTCGCTGCCGGGGAGGCGCCCCATCCGTTCTTCAGCTACCGCGGGGCGCTGGAGGCGATCGCCCGCCGCGCCGACGCGGTGACCTGCGCGACCCCAGAGCAGGCAGCCCAGATCGCGCCGCTTTGCCCCCAGGTGCACCCGATCCTGGATTTCCACACGCCGATCGTGCGCCGCGTTAAGCAGGACTACCGGGCCGGATCGCCGTTCAACCTGGTCTGGGAGGGACTCGGGGAGAACGCTCGCTGGTTCGAGCTGATCTCCGGGGCGCTGGCGGAGGTGAACGCTCGCCATCCGGTCACCCTGCACCTGGTGACGGCGGTCTCCTACCGCCAGCTGATGCAGCGCTTCTGGCGACGCGAGACCGCTTGCGTCGTCGCTCGCCACTTCGACGACGTTCGCATTCACCCCTGGAGCGAGGAGACCGTCGCCGAGATCGCGACCGGATGCGACCTCGCGGTGATCCCCCTGCCCCTCGACCGCCCCCTCGAAGCCGGCAAGCCGGAGAGCAAGCTCGTCAGCTTCTGGCGCATGGGCCTGCCGGTCGTCACCTCGTCGACGCCCGCATACGAGCGCGCGATGGCCGCTGCCGGCCAAGCTCTGCACTGCGG
>JALZKA010000018.1:0-998 GCA_030859475.1 Actinomycetota bacterium | reverse complement strand
GTGCGGGCGCTGCTCTCGATGATCGAGCGCCAGGACGCCCGCGAGGAGGCGGGCAGGGGAGGGCGCGCGTTTGCCGAGCGTGAATATGATGAGGAACGGCTGCTCGCCGGGTGGGACCGGGTCTTCGCCGGCCTCCGGGCGCCATAATCCCCTGCTCTGATGGAGTCCCCGCGGGAGCAGCCGGACCTTCGATCCCTACTCAGGGCACTTTGGCGCCGCAAATTCCTGTTCCTGGGAATCCTCCTGACGATCCCGATTGTCGTCTACGTGATCTCGACCCAGATCCCTAAGACTTTCGAGGCCACCACTCTGCTCAGGATCAAGGCGCCGACCATCGATCTGTCGACGCTGGCCCCAGGGACCATCTCGACGCTTGAGACGGAAGCGCTGCTAGCCGAGACCGAGCAGGTGGCAAAGGAGGCGGCCAAGGAGCTGGGCCTCCCGCCCTCGGGGGCCGCCTCATTGCGCGGGAGCGTTCGAGTTGAGCCGGTGTCCGCCGCAAGCGGCGGGGTGACGGAGCTGATCCAGCTCACGGCAAGCGCCGAGCAGGGGCCTCGCGCGGCTGAGATCGCAAACGCCTACGCGAAAGCCCTCGACACCGTGCGAAGCCGGCAGGCACTGCGTCAGATCGACCGGACCATCGTCAACCTCCAACAGCAGGAGATCAAGGCCAGCGATGTCATAACACTCGACGAGCGGAGCCGGCAGCTCCAGGCCCTGCGCGCGGCCCGCGCCGGCGCGGAGGAGAACACGGAGACGATCCAGCCCGCCATTGCGCCGGAGTATCCGATCTCGCCCCATCCGCGCCGCAACGCCGCGCTTGCCGCGTTCGTCTCGCTCCTCCTCGCGCTGGGCGCGGTGTCGCTTGTGGAGCGCGTCGATCGCCGCCTCCGAGACTCGGACGAGCTTGAGCCCCTCCTGGGCGCTCCGCTCCTCTCAGTGATCCCGAGCGGCGCCTTTCCGGGAGCGAAGCCCTCGCCAGGGCCCGTCCGCGAGGC
>JALZKA010000093.1:7651-8538 GCA_030859475.1 Actinomycetota bacterium | reverse complement strand
GGGCTGCGCTCCGAGCTGGCCGGCGAAACTGCGACGTTCGTCGTCAACCGCAACATCAACTTCACCAACGTCTGCGTGGTCGGCTGCGCCTTCTGCGGCTTCGGCCAGGGCAAGCGCTCCCCGGACGCATACGAGGTGACCGAGGACGATTTCCAGGCGCGGATCGCCGAGGCGATCGAGTTCGGCGCGACGGAGATCTGCATGCAGGGTGGCATCCACCCCGACTACGGACTGGCCGATTACGGGCGCTGGCTGGAGCTCGCCAAGGACGCCGCACCCCACCTGCACCTGCACGCCTACTCGCCGATGGAGATCCACTACATGTGCGAGCGCTCCGGGCGCTCGCCGGAGCACGTCTTCGACTACCTGCGGGAGCGGGGGCTCGGATCGACCCCGGGCACGGCCGCCGAGGTCCTGGACGACGGGGTGCGCGCGAGGATCTCGCCCAACAAGCTGCCCGCCGCACGCTGGGTCGAGATCATCGAGGCCTGTCACCGCCAAGGCCTGCGCTCCACGTCGACGGTGATGTTCGGACATATCGAGGAGCCCTGGGAGCTTGCCCGCCACATGCGGGTGATCCGCGAGCTACAGGAGCGCACCGGCGGGATCACCGAGTTCGTGCCGCTCAGCTTCATCCCGTTCCAAACGCTGCTCGGCCGCACCCACGGCGTCGAGGAGATCGGGCGGGACGAGAACCTGAAGCACACCGCGGCCTTCCGCCTGGCGCTCGGGCGAACCGTCAAGAATCTGCAGGCGAGCTGGGTCAAGATGGGGATCGACACGGCCTCGGAGAGCCTGCGCTGGGGCGTCAACGACCTCGGCGGCACGCTGATGGAGGAGAACATCAGCCGCATGGCCGGCTCCCAGCACGGCGTGCGGTTGGAGCC
>JALZKA010000093.1:0-7641 GCA_030859475.1 Actinomycetota bacterium | reverse complement strand
GCGCACGACTCTCTACGAGATCGTCGAGACCTACTGAGGATCCCGATGCGCGTCGGACGTAGCTAGCGAAAGAGGTCGTCGGCCTCAGCGCGGCGCAGCACGCCCGCTCCCGGGCCATCGTCACTCGTGATGTGGCGTTGCAATCCCGTGATCACCGCGGCGGGAACGCCCGCGGCCTTGTCGCGAACGAGATCCGCGGCGGCGGCCGCTTCGTCGGCGATTGCGATCGCTGTCGCGTGAAGCTCCTGACCCTCGCGATCCGCGAGCCCGCGCCACACGTCCAGGGGCTCAAGCCCCGCGCAGCCGATCGCCACATCGCTCTGCCCGAGCCTCCACGGCCGTCCGAAGCTGTCCGCGATCACAACCGCCGGCCGCTCGCCGCTGGCCGATTCGATCGTGGCGCGCAGTCGCCGGGCTGACGCGTCCGGCTCCTCCGGCAGGAGCACGACACAGTCGTCCCCCGGAACGTTCGACGAGTCAATTCCGGCATTGGCGCAGACCAGCCCGGAGTGCGTCACGACGATCAGGACCCCCCGATCCGCGCGCACCACCGCCCGGCTTTCGTTCAGGATCAGCTGCACCAGGCGCGGGTCCTTGCCGAGTTCCCCGGCCAGTTCCCGAGCACGGTCGCCGGGTCGCACATGTGAGAGCTCGCGCGTCCGACCCTCCGCCTTGGAGACGATCTTCTGCGATACCACCAAGACGTCGCCGGACGTCGCCTCGCCGGCGAGCATCTCGCCCAACGCGGCTCCAGGCCTGATCTCCGGAAGGCCAGTGATCGGTCGAATCGTGATCATCGGCGTTCGAGCTCCTTCAGCGCATCCGCGGTGCGCGGTGCGCGCCCCGGGTCGCCCTCGAGCAAGCCGGCCAGCTCCTCCAGGTCTTCCGGTGTATCGAGATCCAGCCCCAGGGAGGCGATCGGCTCAGCGACGGCTCCCCATCCAGCCCGGTGGGCCCGATCCAGATGCCGCTCGCAGCTTCCCTCGCCAAAAGCCGGACCGATCGCGTCACAGGGCGACATCAGCAGCCCGTTCGTGCCGCTGCCGTGCCGATCGGGGATCACGGCAACACGACCGCCCGCCATCTGCTTCAGGCAACTGTTCAACTCCGCCGGTTCGAGCAGCGGGCAGTCCCCGGGCAGGAGCGCGACGCACTCTGCCCCCAGCGCCTTGGCTCGCACGATGCCCAGGGTCGCGGCCTCGGAGTGTCCGCGATCGTCGGGGTCGCGAAGCACCTCGATCGGCGTCCTCCCGCGCTTCGCCGCCTCCATCGCCACCTTCTCCGCCCGCCCTTCGCCGCTGACGACGACGATCCGCTCGATTTTCGTCGTGCGCTCCAGCGCGACCAGCATGTCCCCGAGCATCGCCTTGAGCAGGGCGGCGCGGGCGGGCGGGCCGATCCGATCGTCCAGGCGCGTCATCGACCGCGAGAAGCGCTTGACGGGGAGGATCGCGGTCGCCTTCAATGCCCGTCCCTGTTTTGCATGTAAATCAGGGACGGGGCCGCGATGAGAAGGTGGTTGCCAGTTGAGGAGCCCAATCGAGGACCCGTTCTGCCAGCGCGCGGCGCCCGGCAGCGCCCTCCATGAGGGTCGGGCACTGGAACGCCGGAATTCCTTTGGGTGGGGGGTCCGGGTCACCTTCGTCGACCACGATCCCGCCGAGGAGGCCCTCGTAGAGCGAGGCGACCCCGGCGGCGCTCACCGGGCGGCCGATCGCCTGCATGAACGCCTCGGTGGGCCCCTTAACGGTACGTCCCGCAACAAGCGGGCTGACCGCCACCGTGGGCGCGCCGGCCGCGGTGATCGCCTCGCGCATCCCGGGGAGCGCCAGGATCGGTCCGATCGAGATCACGGGATTCGATGGGCCGATCACGATGACATCCGCGCCGGCGAGCGCGGCGAGGACCTCGGAGGTCGGCCGAGCTGATTCGAGGCCGTCGACCTCGACGCTCTCGATCGGCCCGGCGCCCCCGCCGAGGATCAGGAACTCCTGGAGGCCCTGGCGGCCGGCTGGCGTTTGGACGTGGGTGCGAACCGGCTCGTCGGTCATCGGCAGGACGCGTGCCGCCGCCCCGAGCCCGCGGGCGATCTGGGCCTGGGCTTGCGTGAGGGATCCGCCCTCGGCGATGAACTGGGTGCGGTAGAGGCAGACGGCCAGGTCGCGGTCGGACAGGCTGAACCAGTCCGGGGCGCCGAGCGCGGCCAGGCGCTCATGAACGGTGAACGAGTCGCCGCGGATGCCCCAGCCGCGCTCCTCGTCGATCTGATCGGCGAGCCAGTATGTGCAGAGGTCGGGATCGGGGGAGACGTGGAGGCCGTGGACCTCGCAATCGTCCGCAGTGTTCGCCACCACGGTCAGATCGGCACCCAGGAGCTCCTGCATCCCGGCAGCCAGCTTGGCGCCGCCGGTGCCGCCCGCAAGCAGGGCTACCCTGGTCACTCCCAGTGCTTGGAGTCGGGGAGGCCGGTGACCTGGATTCCGGCGTGGACCTTGTAGCGGACGTTGATCGAGATCAGTAGCGGGGTGAGCTGCTCGACGATCCGGGCCATCTCGAGCGGGCCGGCGTTCACCGCCCGCAGGCCGGGGATCGCCTCGACCAATTCGGCGACTCGGGCCTTGTCGGCCTTGCGCTCGCCGCAGAGGAGGACGTCCTCGTCGAGGACGATGTCGCGGTCGGCCAGGTCCGGAGCGCCGACGGTGTGGAAGGCGGCGACGACCGTCACCCCTTCAGGCACCATCTCCTGTGCCTGCTGTGCGGCGGAGCCTTGCCAGACACCGAGCGTCCGGGTGGCCTTGCCGGAGACGGCCGCGGCCAGCGGAACGGTGCAATCGACCAGGAGCTGGCCGGGTTTGAGCGCCTCGCGCAGGTTGTTGAGGTTCTCCGACTGGGCTCGGAAGGGCACTGACATGACCACGATCGGCCCCTGCTTCGCGGCTTCGGCGTTGGCCATGCCCTCGATCTCCGCCTCCGGCACGGCTTCGCTCAGCTTGCGCGCGGCCTCCGCGGCGCGCTTGGCGTCGCGGGAGCCGAGGACGACGGCGTGGCCGGAGAGTGCCCAGCGCAGCGCCAGGCCGTAGCCGAGGGCTCCGGTGCCGCCGATGATCGGGATCGCCGCGTCGGCCATCAGCGGCGCAGTCTATGACGGTGGCGTTACGCGGATATCCTGCGATGCCGTGATCGAGCCGGGCACCAAGCGAACTCTTCCGTTCACCGTTGAGGGCCGGCTGCTGACCGACGTCGGAGGCACGCTCGGCGGTGGGGTGCTCTCCACGCCGGGGATGATCGGGATGATCGAGGCCAACGCGGCGGCGTTGGCATATGAGCACCTGCCCGACGGCATGGCGACCGTTGGCTTCGAGGTATGCGTCAAGCACGTCGGAGCGTCGCTTGAAGGTGCCGAGTGCGTCTCGCGAGTCACGCTGAGGGAGGTCATTGACGACCGCAAGCTGCGGTTCGACGTCGAGGTGACGGAGGGCGAGAGGACGATCGGGGTCGGCACGCACGAGCGCCGGGTGGTCAAGTTCGATCAGCTCGCGCCAGACGGGTAGTGGCTGCGCTCCCTTCCAGCGTGCGCCTGCGCGAGGTCGGTCCCCGCGACGGTTTCCAAAACGAGCCGGAAGTGATCCCGACGGCCGACAAGGTACGCCTGATCGGGATGCTGGGCGCAGCCGGGTACCGCCGAATCGAGCTGACGTCGTTCGTGCGCGCCGACGTGGTCCCGCAGCTTGCCGACGCGGACGCGGTGCTGGATGCCTACGAAAAGCTGGGCGAGGTGGCGTATTCCGTGCTGATCCCGAACGAGAAGGGCCTCGACAACGCCCTCGTCCGGCGCGAGCGCTTCGACGGGGTGAATCTGTTCCTCTCAGCCTCGGAGTCCCACAACCGGGCGAACGTCAACCGCTCGGTCGAGGAGTCCTTGAGCGGCCTCGAGAGGGTGATCGCTCGGGCTCGTGGTGAAGGGCTTCGCTGCGAGGGCGTGATCTCCGTGGCGTTCGGCTGTCCCTACGAGGGCGAGGTCCCGCCCGAGCGGGTTCTCGCGATCGCACAGCGCCTAGCCGACGCGGGCTGCGAGGAAATCGCATTCGGCGACACGACCGGGATGGCGAATCCGTGGCAGGTCGGCGAGTTCTTCGCACGAGCCCGAGACGAGCTGGCCGGCCCCGAGCTGACCGCCCACTTCCACAACACGCGCGGCCAGGGCCTGGCCAACGTGCTGGCAGCGCTCCAACAGGGGATCGATTCCTTCGAATCGGCCTTCGGGGAGCTCGGGGGCTGCCCGGTTCCGCCGGGCGCGACCGGCAACATCTCGAGTGAAGACCTGATTTCGATGCTGGGCGAGATGGGGATCGAGACGGGGGTGGACCTGACGCGGCTGCTCGAAGCGTCCGCCGCGGTCCAGGATGTTCTTGGACGCCCGCTGGGGGCACACGTGCTGAAGGCGGGTCCAGTGGACTGGCGCCGGGGGGGCGAATCCCGCCGCGCTCGCGCCTAGCGTCCCTGGCCTCGGAACCCGAATGTTGCGGATTACTCGCCCGCTCGAAATGGGTATGCATAGGGTTCAAGCGGGACCCACCCGGAGCAACCGAAGGAGACGACATGGCACAGCGCAGCTCGACGGCACACTGGGACGGAAGCCTGAAAGAGGGCGGTGGCACCGTCGCGCTGGGCTCCGGGGCGTGGGAGGGTCCCTACACGTTCAAGTCGCGGTTCGAAGAGGGCGACGGCACCAACCCGGAGGAGCTGATCGCTGCCGCCCACGCCGGGTGCTACTCGATGTTCCTGAGCGGGGCGCTCGGCGAAGCCGGGCACGAACCCGAGTCGATCGATACGGAGGCGCGGGTGCACCTGCGAGTCTCCGATGCCGGTCCTGAGATCCACCGGATCGATCTCGTCACCCGTGGCAGGGTCCCGGGCATCGACGCCGAGGAGTTCTCCAAGCAGGCTCAAGCGTCGAAGGAGAAGTGCCCGGTATCCAAGGCGCTCGCCGCCGTTAGCGAGATCACGATCGACGCGCAACTCGAGGGATAGGGATGAGGAGCGACGCGTTCCGGCACGCGGCCGAATCCAAGGATTTCGCCGACGTCGACCACCTGTTCACCGAAGACTGCACATTTCGCAGCCCAGTGGTGTTCAAGCCGTATGAGGGCAGGGACGCGCTGCGGATGATCCTGACCGCGGTCAGCCAGGTGTTCGAGAACTTCCGCTACCTCGACCAGGTCGAGAACGCCGACACCGCCGTGCTGCGGTTTACGGCCACGGTGGACGACCGCGAGGTCGAGGGCGTCGACATCCTGAAGTTCACCGAGGACGGCCAGATCAGGGAGCTGACCGTGATGGTCCGACCGATGAGCGGGATGCATGCGCTGGCCGAGAGGATGCGGCAGATGCTGGAGGCGGCCGGCGCGGCCTGAGTAGGCTCCCGCGCTTCACCTGGTCAATCGACAAACGGGAAGCAAGAGGGCATGGAGATCCAGAAGGTAGGCGTGGTCGGCTGCGGGCTGATGGGACACGGAATCGCGCAGGTGTGCGCCCAGTCGGGCTGGGACGTCGTCGTGCGCGAGGTCTCGCAAGAGCGCCTCGACGCGGGCTTGGCGAAGATCTCGAAGCAGCTCGACCGGGCTGTGAGCAAGGGCAAGCTGGATCAGGAGAACGCGGACGCCGTCCTCGCCCGGATCCGGCCCACCACCGACTACGCGGACCTTGCCGATTGCGACCTGGTGATCGAGGCGATCACCGAGGATCTCGACGAGAAGCTCGCGATGTGGCGGGAGCTTGACGGAGTGGTCAAGGCCAGCGCCTACTTCGCTACCAATACGTCTTCGCTGTCCGTGGCCGACCAAGCCGGGGCCACTTCGCGACCCGGGCAGTTCTTGGGCCTGCACTTCTTCAACCCGGTGCAGATGATGCCCCTGCTCGAGGTGGTGTCGGCGGCGGAGACGTCCGAGGATGCGACCAAGGCCGGATTCTCGGTCGGCGAGGCATTGGGCAAGACGATGGTTGCCGCCGGCGACAACCGCGGCTTCATCGTCAACCGGCTGCTGGTGCCGTACATGTTCGACGCGATCCGCGCGTTTGAGGCGGGCACCGGCTCGATCGAGGACATCGATGCGGCGATGATCGGCGGCGCGAGCCACCCGATGGGGCCGATCACGCTTGCCGACTTCGTCGGCCTCGACACCCTTGCGTCGATCGGGACGGTTTTGGTCGACTATTACGGGGAGGAGCGGATGGGCGCGCCGGACACGCTCAAGGGCCTGGTCGGACGCGGCCACTACGGCCGCAAGTCCGGGCGCGGGTACTACGACTACTCTGGCGAGAAGCCCGTAGCCACGGATCCACGAAGCTAGAGGCTGAAAGGAGCACGATGGAGGAGCAAGAGATCAGCGGATCGGCGTTGCGGGAGGCGACGTTTCCGCAGGCGCTTCGCGGATACGAGCGCGAGGCGGTTCATTCGTTCCTGGATCGGGTCGCCAGCTGGGTCGAAAGCGGCGGCGCCGGGAACGCTGCCGAAAGCTCCTCCGGGGCGATGAAAGACGAGCTCGCCAAAGTGGGGGAGCGCACCGCAGGGATCCTGACCGCCGCCGAGGACGCCGCGACGAAGCTGCGCAGCGACGCCAAGGAGTACGCGGAGAAGACGCGCGCGAGCGCCCAGGACGAAGCCCGCAAGGCCAGCATCAACGCCAGCCAGAAGGCGGACGAGATCATCGCCGCCGCGGAGGCCAAGGCGGAAGCGATCATCGACGACGCGGTCGCCCGTCGCAGGAATCTGAATCAGGCGATCTCCAGCCTGCTCGAGCGCCGCGACGAGATCGCGGTGGAAGCCCAGCGGCTCGCGGACGAGATGCTCCAGGCCGTGGACGTCCTGCGATCGGAGGACGCTGTCGTCGAAAAGCCTGAGATCGGCGAGCAGATCCCGGGGATCGAGCCTCGGTCGGAGGAGCTCGAGCTCGACTCGGACGAATATGACGAGCTCGACTCGGACGAGCAGGAGCTGATCGACTCCGACGGGCAAGAGCTTGAGGCCGACGAGCATGAGTTGCTCGAGGCCGAGGACGAGATCGAGGCGGACACGGAACCTCCGCACGAGGCGGACACGAGGGTCCAGAACATCGACACGCCGACCTGGCGCCGTTGAGCGATCTCGGGCGTGCCCGGGACGCGGCCCTGTCCGGTGGCCCTGACCGCCATCACGAGAAGACCGCCGGCCAGGGAAAGCTGCCGGTACGCGAACGGGTTGCCCGGCTGGTCGATCCTGAGTCGTTCACTGAAGAGGGCCTGCTGGCGAACTGGGATCAGGATGGCCTTGGAGCCGACGGGGTGGTCACCGGGCTGGCGTTGATCGGGGGGCGCAAGGCGGCCCTGATGGCGAATGACCCCACTGTGAAGGCGGGTTCTTGGGGCCCGAAGACGGTCGAGAAGATCCTGCGCATCCAAGAGCGGGCGCTCGCGCTGGAGGTACCGATGACCTACCTCGTCGATTCAGCCGGCGCGCGGATCACCGAGCAGGTGCGGATGTTCCCCGGCCGCCGGGGTGCCGGCCGAATCTTCTACAACGAGGTGAAGATGTCCGGGCGCGTGCCGCAGGTCTGCTTGCTGTTCGGCCCGTCGGCCGCCGGGGGCGCCTACATACCCGCCTTC
>JALZKA010000017.1 GCA_030859475.1 Actinomycetota bacterium | reverse complement strand
GGATGGCCCTGAACCATGTCCGGGTTGGAGTTCTCGGAGTACCAGCGCTTGATGTCCGTCATCTCGCCCATCTGGTAGTCGGGCCGCTTGGTCGAGAGCGCACCGGCGCGGTCGCAGCCGATCACGTCCGTCACCCCGGATGCGAGCATCATCTTCGTCACCGCGACGCCGGCGGCGCCGAGGCCGACGACCAGGACCCGCAGGCTCTCGATCGGCTTGTCGACGATCTTCAGGGCGTTGAAGAGGGCCGCCATGGTCACGACGGCCGTGCCGTGCTGATCGTCGTGGAAGACCGGGATGTCGAGCTCCTCCTTGAGAGCATCCTCGATGTAAAAGCAGCGGGGGGCGGAGATGTCCTCGAGGTTGATGCCGCCGAACGTGGGCGCCATCAGGCGCACCGTCTCGATGATCTTGTCCGGGTCGTTCGTGTCCAGGCAGATCGGGAAGGCGTCGATCCCGGCGAACTCCTTGAAGAGCATCGCCTTGCCCTCCATCACTGGCATCGCGGCCTCGGGGCCGATATCGCCGAGGCCGAGCACAGCCGACCCATCGGAGACGACCGCGACCGTGTTCTTCTTGATGGTGTAGTCGAAGGCCTTCTGGCGGTCGTTGGCGATCTCCGTGCAGACCCGGGCGACGCCGGGTGTGTACGCCATCGAGAGGTCGTCGCGGGTCTTCAGCGGGTACTTGTTGTGCTGCTCGATCTTGCCGCCGCGGTGCATCGCCATCGTCCGGTCGACGTAGTCGAGGACGCGGGCGCCGCGCGTGGAACCGATCGCCCGCAGGATCTCCTCCCAGTGGGCCTGACCGCGAGCGTCGATCGTGAACTCGCGCACGCGCTTGCCTTCGCTGCCGGCGCCGGGCACCAGGTCCACCGACTGGAGCGCGCCGCCGGCCTCCGCGATCGCCGCGGTGAGCTTCCCGAGCGGCTCCGACCGCGCATCGAGCTCGACACGCACCGTGACGGAGAACTGGGCGGAGACGGAGGGACTGGCCATCGGGCGCGTGATCTTATTCGGAGGGAATCAGCGGGCGGAAAGGGCAAGGGTGCGTCTCGAGCTATGTTCGCCGTCCTGTGGCGGGCAAACCCACCACGCTTCTAGCCGCAATGGTTTCGCGGGACATTTCCCGGCCTACGGACGATCTTTGACTCTCCCCTGTGCCACGCTGCCATTCTCACCCGAGGGCCGGGTGCAATTGGCAGCGTCGTCGGTCCGGGAGCCAATAGACCCGCCGCCCATAACATCAGCCCCGTGGCCGACTCCAAGCCCAGCCCCGATTCCGAAGAGCTCTTCCTGATCGACGGCAACTCGCTGGCCTACCGCGCCTTTTTCGCTCTCCCGGACTCGATCGCGACCGCCGATGGCAGGCCGACCAACGCGATCTTCGGCTTCGCGTCGATGATGACGAAGCTCCTGACCGACTACCGCCCCAAGCGGGTCATTGTCGCCTGGGACCGTGGCATGTCCGGCCGCGATACCGCCTATCCCGAGTACAAGGCCGGCCGTCGTTCGCGTCCTGACCTGCTCCGCGAGCAGTGGCCGCACTTGGAGCCGCTGGCGGAGGCTTTCGGCTTCAGCAACGTCTCCGTCGAGGGTTACGAGGCCGACGACGTGATCGCCACGCTTACGCGGCAGGCCCGCGAGGCGGGACGCCGCGTGATGATCGTCTCCGGCGATCGCGACGTCTATCAGCTGGTCGGAGAGGGTGTGCGCGTAATGACCACCTCACGGGGGGTCACCGACACCAGGGTCTATGACGCCGACGGGGTCGTCGAGCGCTACGGCGTTGACCCCGAGCTGGTCCCCGACTTGATCGGGCTCAAGGGTGACACCTCCGACAACATCCCGGGGGTCCCCGGGATCGGCGACAAGACCGCCGCCCAGCTCCTTCAGCGGTTCGGCTCGCTGGAGAAGGTCCTGGAGTCCGTTGACGAGGTCTCCGGCGCTAAGCGCAAGCAGAACCTGATCGAGCACGCCGAGGACGCCCGGATCTCAAAGCGGCTCGCGACGATGGTCCTGGACGTGGATGTGCCGGCAGAGCTGATCGATGCCGGTGGCGACGGCCCCGACCTCTCGCGCCTGCGCGATTTCGCCGCGGAGTTCGAGCTGCGGGCGGTCATTCAGCGTTTGGAGGACGAGTACGAAGGCGATGTTCCGGATCGCGCCGTCGATGAGACGATCGCGATCGAGGCGGTCCCGGGAGCGATCGCCGATCTGGCGGACGGACCCGTCAGCCTTGCGATTGGCGGCGATCGGTGGGCGGCGTCAGACGGCATCAAGCTGGTGACCGGACAGGCCGAGGTGGGCGCCTTGGCGACTGACCTTCGCGGCCATCCGCTGGTCGCGCACGATGCGAAATCGCTCGGGGGCGAAGGCCCCTGTGGCCTGCTGGCGATCGCAGGCACCGAAGCGATCGGGATCGACCACGACACGATGATTGGCGCCTACCTGGTCGATCCCGGGCGCCGGACCTACGTCCTCGAGGAGTTGGCGGCTGATGCCGGGATCGCGGTGGCGGCGAGCGCCGGCGCTAAGGCCCCGGCGGGAGATGATGATGGCCAGCTCGCCTTGCCCGGTGAGTCCACGCCCGCGGACCCCGCGCCGGTCGCTCGGCTTACCTGGGAGCTGGCCGAGCGCCAGCGCTCGCAACTCGCCGAACTCGGGCTGGAGCGGGTTATGCACGAGGTCGAGCTGCCGCTGGTCGAGGTGCTGGTCGCGATGGAGCGCGAGGGGGTGCTGCTCGACACGAAGCGCCTGGATTCGATCGCGGAGGGGATGGAAGCGCGGATCGCGGAGCTTCAGAGCGCCATCTTTGAAGCGGCGGGACACGAATTCACGATCGGCTCGCCGCAGCAGCTCGCGGAGGTGTTGTTCGTCGAGCTGGGCCTGACCCGCAAGCGCCGCGGGAAGACTGGCTTTTCGACCGATGCTCGCGTCCTCTCCCAGATCCGCGACGAGCACCCAATCGTCCCGGCTGTCGAGCAGTGGCGCGAGCTGACGAAGCTGAAGAACACGTACCTCGACGCGCTTCCCGGGCTAATCGATCCCGCGAGTGGCCGCATCCATACGACGTTCAACCAGGTGACTGCCGCAACCGGGCGGCTTTCCAGCACCAATCCCAACTTGCAGAACATCCCGATCCGATCCGAGGTCGGGCGGCCGGTGCGGTCCTGCTTCATGGCAGCCGAGGGCAACATGCTGCTCTCCTGCGACTACAACCAGGTCGAGCTGCGAGTGCTGGCGCACGTCGCCGGGGAGGAAGTGCTGCGGCAGATCTTCGCCTCGGGAGAGGACGTGCATTCGGCCACGGCGGCGGGAATCATCGGTGCCGACCCTGATGCGATCACTCCCGCAGAGCGCTCGAAGGCGAAGATGGTCAACTACGGGATCGCTTACGGCCTCACGGACTTCGGACTTGCCGATCGGCTCGGAATCAGCCGCGAAGAGGCCCGCCTCTACATCGAGCGCTACTTCGAGCGCTTCCCCGCGGTTCGCACCTTCATTGACGCAACGATCGCGCAGGCGGAGGAAGAGGGGTTCGTGAAGACCCTGATGGGAAGACGGCGCCGGATCCCGGAGTTGCGCTCGAACCAGCGCCAGCGCCGCTTCCTGGGCGAGCGGCTGGCGGTCAACACGGTGATTCAGGGCACGGCCGCGGACATCATCAAGCTGGCAATGGTTCGATGCCACCGGGCGTTCCGCCAAGCGGGGTTCGAAACCAGGCTCGTCCTCCAGATCCACGACGAGCTGCTGTTCGAGGGGCCGGAGGCGGAAATGGACGCCGCCACCGAGCTGGCGAAGGCCGAAATGTGCGCCGCGTTCGAGCTGGATCCCACGCTGGCGGTGGACGCGGGCGTGGGAGCGGACTGGCTGGCCGTGAAGTAGGAGGGTCGCCGTCCGGCCCTGCCAATCGGTTGGGGGACACCAAACCCTGGGGAGGGATCAGTTTTGTACCGGAAGCCAGCTTCGCACTTCGTACGCCGCCTCTAAGATCGCCGCCATGGATCGTGGCCTGGCGGTGATCTTGATGGCATTGGTCGGCGGGCTGATCGCGCTTCAGCCCGCCGTCAATGCGGGCCTCGGCAAAGAAACGGGCGGCCTTGGGGCGGCGCTCGTTTCGTTCGTCGTGGGCACGATCCTGCTCGCGGTGCTGGTCGGTGTTTCCGGGCAGGCTGACCGGCTGGGCGGCTCGTTCGACGTCGAGTGGTACTACCTGATCGGCGGGCTGCTTGGCGCGGCGTACGTGTTTGCGGCCCTGGAGACCGTGGGCTCGATCGGGGCGGGTGGCGTCGCCGCGGCAACGATCACCGGGCAGCTCACGGCGTCGCTATTGCTCGACAAGCTCGGCGTCCTCGGCCTGAGTGAGGTCCCGGTCACCTGGGATCGCGTGCTCGGCGTGGCCCTGCTTCTCGCCGGAACCTTCCTGGTCGTCCGCTGACGCGTCGAACGTCCCGCAGTCACGCGTCAGCCGGGGACTCCGGGACGTTCGCGCGGGGGGCGAAGCTAAACGGCGACCGGGACGCGCTCGACCCGCCCGGCGCGCTGCTCGGCGAAGCGGGGGTGCGCGATCTCCAGGTAGTGCTCAAACGACCAGTCCACGAAGCGCTTGCGCCCCGCGGCCGCGACCAGCGCCCGCTGGGCCCGGGCGGGCAGGCGGGGTACGGTCCGCTGCGCTCGCAGCAGCCAATTGAACTTCCACTCATGGGCATCGTTGAAGGCGGCGTAATCCCTGAGCGCCTCCCAGCGCTCTTTGTGGCCTTCGACCACGGCGCGCAGCTCCTCGCCGAGCGCGAGGCCGAAGTAAAAAGCGGTGCGGATGCCCTCCGCCGTCAGCGGCAGGCAGTGGCCTGCTGAATCCCCGACGAAGAAGATCCCGTCCTCCGTGCCGGGCCGCAGCTTGTGCGGGATCCAGTTGCCCTGATAGCGGACGGGGTCACGCTCGAGGTCCTCCGCCAGCAGCACCGTCGTGTCTTTGACGTGGAACATCGGGTCGAAGGAGCCGACCCCGACGCGCGTCTCGTCCCCTGCCGGAAACGACCAGCCGTAGCCGGCGGGCACGTAGCGGCGGTCGATCCAGATCTCCAAGTCGGCCCCCGGGCCGGGAGGGTGGACCTCGAGGCCGCGAGACAGCGGAGCATCGGGCGGCTGATAGCCGCCGGCAGAGAGGACGCGGCGCCAACCGAGGGCGTCCACGACGAGCGGGGCGGTCAGCTCACCGCGATCGGTGATCACCGTGTTCCCACGGCGCCCCTCGACCTTCGCCGTCTCGAACTCGGCGTCCCCCTGCTCGCTCAGAATCTCGCACAGCGTCCGGTAGTCGAAGGTGGAGAAGCTCCAAGGCAATTCGTAGCGGGAGGTGCCGTGCGGGGTGTGAACGACCAAGCAAGGGAAGACCTGGCGCTCGGATTCCTGCAGATTCATGGCGCGGAGCCATCGCGTCGGCACGCCGCAGGCGGACGTCTGTCGCTCGCCCACGTCGTAGCGGTCGATCACCATCACGCGGGCGCCTGAGCCTGCAAGCTGGCGTGCCACGGTCAGTCCGGCAAAGCTGGCGCCGCAGATCAGGACGTCGTAGTCACCCGAGATCGGGGTCCGCTCCGAACCGCGCTTGGTCGCCCTGACCGGCACGGGATGAGAGTAGCCGAGCAAACACCGAGTAACTGTCGCTGCCTACTTGTCATACTGAGCGGCCGTGTCCGCGACCGAGACCGTGATCGATCCTGCCAGTGAGGCGGCAGCCGCCAATGGCTCCAGCGATCTCATGATCGAGGTCGATGGCAAGCTCGTGCCGAACTACGCCGCCACGATCAAGCCCTTCGAGGAGGGCGACGTCGTCGGGGGCGAGGTCGTACGCATCGACAAGGACGAGGTCCTGGTCGACATCGGCTACAAGTCGGAGGGCGTCATCCCGGCTCACGAGCTGTCGATTCGCCGCTCCGTCGATCCCGCTGACGAGGTCAGCCTGGGCGAGCAGGTCGACGCGCTGGTCCTCACCAAGGAGGACCAGGAAGGGCGTCTGATCCTCTCCAAGAAGCGCGCGCGCTTCGAGAAGGCGTGGCGCAAGATCGAGGCGGCCTCCGAGTCCGGTGAGCCCGTCGAGGGTCACGTGATCGAGGTCGTCAAGGGCGGCCTGATCATCGACCTCGGCGTGCGTGGTTTCCTGCCGGCGTCCCTGGTTGACATCCGCCGAGTCCACAACCTCGAGGAATTCCGCGACCAGGTTCTCGAATGCAAGGTCATCGAGCTGAATCGCAGCCGCAACAACGTGGTCCTGTCGCGGCGCGCCGTCCTCGAGGAGGAGCGCAAGGAGGTCCGCGAGCAGATCCTGGAGCGCCTGGAGCCCGGCCAGATCGTCGAGGGCAAGATCTCGAACATCGTCGACTTCGGCGCGTTCGTGGATCTGGAGGGCATCGACGGCTTGATCCACATCTCCGAGCTTTCCTGGAGCCACGTCAACCATCCGTCGGAGATCCTCGAGATCGGTAAGGAGGTGCGGGTCAAGGTCCTGGACATCGACCGCGACCGCCAGCGCATCTCGCTCGGCCTCAAGCAAACTCAGGAAGACCCTTGGCAGAAGGTCCTGAACGAGTACCGCCAGGGCGACGTCCTCGAGGGCAAGGTGACGAAGGTCGTCGCGTTTGGCGCCTTCATCGAGATCGTCCCTGGCGTCGAGGGCCTTGTCCACATCTCCGAGCTCGCCGAGCACCACGTCGAGACCCCGGGCGAGGTCGTCGCTCCTGGCGAGGAGAAGTGGGTGCGGATCTTGGAGATCGACGAAGAGCGTCGCCGGATCTCGCTCTCGATCAAACGGGCGGAAACGAAGAACACCGCTTTCAGCGACTTGATTCCGGACGACCTCAAGCAACAGGTCCAAGAGGCACGCGACTCCGACGCCGTGGTGGTCGAGAGCACCGAGGTGCCGGATCTGGGCCTGTCAGAGGATGTCTTCGCCGTGCCCCCTGCCGCTGAAACCGAGGTCGCGGAAGCGCCGGACGCAGAGCCGGCAGCGGAATCGGCCGAAGCAGCGCCGGCACCGGAATCGGCCGAAGCAGCGCCTCCCACCCGCGACGAGGACTGAGCACAGCGCCTTGCGGGCGCTCGGGCCACCATTCATCGGCCTCACCGGGGCAATCGCCGCCGGGAAGTCGGAAACGCTTGCTGCCCTGTCGCGCTTGGGGGCCGCCACCCTTTCGACCGATCAGGTCGCGCATGAGGTACTCGGCGACCCCGCAATCATCGAGTCGCTTGTTGAGCGCTGGGGCGATGAAATCGCGTCCGGGGGGGCCACCGATCGCCGACGCGTTGGCGAGATCGTTTTCAACCAGCCCGGCGAGTTGCGCTGGCTGGAGTCGATTACGCATCCCCTGGTGGGTGACCGCGTCGCACGATGGCGCGAAGAGCTTGACCCCGCCACGTCTCTGGCGGTGGTGGAGGTCCCGCTGCTTTTCGAAGCGGGCATGGAGTCTCTCTTCGACGCGACCCTGGTCGTCGTCGCGGATCACGAGCGGCGGACCGAATGGGCCACTGCCCGGGACGCGGATGATTTCGATGCGCGATCGGCCCGGCAACTGAGCCAGGCCGAGAAGGCCGAGCGGGCGACCTTCGTGGTTGCCAACGAGGGCACGATCGCCGACCTCGAGGCGGAGCTGCGTGAGTTGTGGCCGCGGCTGATCAACGCGGGTCCTCCGGCATGAGGGGCAACTCACGATTGTTGGTCCTCGTCCTGGTGCTGGCCGGTGGGATCGCTTTCGCGATCAGCCGAATCGACCTCGGCGAGGCGGTTCGCGAGATCCAGCTGCCGCTGCGCCACGAGGATGTGATTCGCCAGCAGGCAGAACGCTTCGACATCGATCCTGCGTTGATCGCCGCTGTCATCTGGCAGGAGTCGAAGTTCATCGACCAGACCTCGTCCGCAGGCGCCCGCGGCCTGATGCAGATCACGCCGGAAACGGCGGACACGATCGAAACGCTCTCCGGCGGAGAGACCTTCGTCTTCGAGGACCTCGCCGACGCTGAGCTCAACATCCGGTACGGCACCTTCTACCTGAACCACCTGCTCGACGATCGGTTCGCAGGCAACCCGATCGCCGCGCTCGCGGGCTACAACGCCGGCCCGGAGAACGCCGAGGCGTGGGGTGGGTCGGGCCTGGAGCCTGGCGACATCCAGTTTGCTGAAACGCAGGAGTACGTGCGCAGCGTGCTTGAGAAGCAGCAGGAGTACCGGAAGAACTACGCGGACGAGCTTGGCCTCTGAGGGCACCAGCGGGATTGGGATCGAGCGCGTCGGCCCCGCCGAATCAGTCGCCCTCGGTTGCCTTCCAGACCCACCAGATCGCGATGAACTGGAACGGCAGACGGGCCCAAAGCGCCCAGCGCGGAATGCGGTCAATCTCCAGACCGCGGACCTTCTCCGGGCTGACCGCCATATACACGTTGGCGGGGAAGACGGCCAGAAGCAGGCCGATCAGCCACCATCGCGCGAGACCCCGGGTCGACTCCGGGATGACCGCCAGGCCGCCGGCCAGCTCCGCATAGCCCGAGTAGACGACGGCGTGCCGGGGCGAGATGGGTACGTAGTCGGGGACGATCGCCTCGTAACGCCTCGGGATCATGAAATGCATGATTCCGGCGAACGAGAAAAAGGCGGCGAGGGCTTTCTGGGAGAGGGTCACCCTGCGAAACTACCGAGGCGGCCGGCCCAGGCGGTCCGTGACCCGCGGATCAGGCCCAAGCCCAAGCCCCAAGCGATCGCCCGAGCGCTGCAGCGAGGCCCAGCCCGCTTCGAGCTTCCACCGGTTGCCGGAGGGCTCCCCCTCGAGGGCCTGTTCGACATACACCCGAAGCTCGCGCTCGAGCTCCTTCGCCTCGGCCGCGCTGTCGTAGCGCCAGTGGAGCGCCATTCCATGATGCCGCAGGCAGTCTGCGACGCAACTGGCCCTGGCACCCTCGCGCTCAAACAGCGCGTAGCGATCGCCGCCCCAGCCCGCGGCGGCGATTGATGCCCCGATGCCCGGATTTCCCTCCGTCAGCAGTTGGCGGGTTGCCCATTCGCCGATCGTTCCCGTATCGGATCGCGACCACTCGCGCCCCGGCGATCGCGGGACCGGGACGTCCAGCGCCTCTTCCCCGGCGATGTACTTCTCCGGGTGCAGGATCTGCTCCGTGGTCGAGAGCTTTCGCTTGGCGAAGGCGTAATCGACCAGCCCCCAGCCCTTCGCGTACTCGCGAAGCACTTCGACGAAGCGCGCGCCGGCGCCGTAGGTGAACTCGACCTGGGCTTCGACGAACGCCGGCAGCTCAACATCGCCGGTGTCGACCGCTCCCGCCTCGGCGATCAGGTTCAGCCGGTCGAGATGCTCGGCCGCATAGACCTGCATCACCGCCGACGCGGTGCCCTCATGGAAGGCGCTCCGGGCGAGCCCGGAATCGCCGGTCACCTTGGCGGAGTCGCGCAGGCCAAACCGCTGATCCTCGAGCGCGTGAGTCAGCTCGTGGGCCAGGATGAACTCGGTGACCTCCGGTCCGGCGGGGACAGCGTCCCCGACCAAGAACAGGGTCCCCCTCCGGCGCGTGTCGTAGTAGGCAGCGGCGAGCGCCGTGGAGTCCTTCGCCACCTGCTCCACGCTTTCGCCGTCGTCGAGCAGGGCGAGAATGCGTAGCTGAACCTCCTCCTCGCGCAGCCTGCGCTTCACACGCGGCCGCTCGAGCTCGCGCTCCGCCAGGCGCCGCCGATCGGCTGCGTCGCTGATCCGTGGCTTCGGGATCCGATCGAACTCGAGCCCGCGTATCCGCTCGACGCGGGCGGCGACCTTGGGGAGGCGGTCGGCTGCGATTCGCAACAAGCGGTCGGGATCGAGGTTCGTGGGCGGGTCCACTCCGGAAACCGGCCCGACTACGGGTTGTCCCGAGCGGTCGCCAACCAGCGCCAGCAAGAACAGCCCGGCGGTTGTCAGCGCAAGGAGCGCAAGCGTCCCCGCCAAGGCGTGTCTTGCATCGCCCACGCGGTGAATCAAAGCAGTCCGCCGGGCTCAGCCAGATCTCACCCGCGTGGTGGGGAAGGTGGAGCAGCTCGGGAAGCGGGGACCGAGAGCCTCGCTAGATTCATCCGGTTGCCCGATTTCAAGCTCAACTCCGCGTATCTGCCCACGGCCGATCAGCCCAAAGCGATTGCGGAGCTGAGCGCGGGTATCCAGGCCGGCGAGCGGTTCCTCACCCTGCTTGGGGCCACCGGCACCGGCAAGACCTTCACGATCGCCGCGACGATCGAGCGCCTACAGCGGCCGGCCTTGGTGATCGCGCACAACAAGACGCTCGCGGCTCAGCTGTGCAACGAGTTCCGCGAGTTCCTGCCCTCAAACGCGGTGGAGTACTTCGTCTCCTACTACGACTACTACCAGCCGGAGGCCTACGTGCCGGCACAGGATCTCTACATCGAGAAGGACTCCTCGATCAATGACGAGATCGACCGCCTGCGGCACGCCGCCACCGCGTCGCTCTTGGCTCGACGCGACGTGGTCATCGTCGCCTCGGTCTCGTGCATCTACGGGATCGGCTCGCCCGAGCTCTACGCCAAGCAGATGCAGCTCTTCAAGGTCGGCGAGTGGATCGCCCGCGACGAGATCTTCCGCAAGCTCGTCCTGATGCAGTACAACCGCAACGAGACGGCGCTCACGCGCGGGACGTTCCGGGCGAAGGGGGAGATGCTGGAGATCTTCCCGGCTTATGCCGAGTCCGCCTACCGGATCAACCTGTTCGGCGACGAGATCGAGTCGATCCATCATTTCGACCCTCTCACCGGTGAGATCTTCGAGGCGATCGAACATGTTGCGGTGTGGCCGGCCAGCCACTACGTCACCGAGGAGGCGACGATGGAGCGGTCAATCGAGGAGATCAAGGACGAGCTCTACGAACGGGTGGCCTGGTTCGAGGAGCGCGGCAAGCTGCTGGAAGCCCATCGTCTGCGCCAGCGCACCGAGTACGACATCGAGATGCTCAAGGAGCTCGGCTTCACGTCAGGCGTAGAGAATTACTCGCGGATCTTCGACGGCCGCGCCCCGGGCAGCCCGCCGCACACTTTGATCGACTACTTCCCGGACGACTTCGTCTGCTTTGTCGACGAGTCACACCAGACGATCCCGCAGATCGGCGGCATGTTCGAGGGCGATGCCTCCCGCAAGCGGACCCTGATCGAGCACGGTTTCCGGCTACCGTCGGCGGCCGACAACCGACCTCTCAAGTTCGGTGAGTACCTGGATCGGATCAAGCAGCTCGTCATGGTCTCCGCCACCCCCGGGGAGTTCGAGCGCTCCGAATCGAGCCGGATCGCGGAGCAGATCGTGCGGCCAACGGGGATCGTGGATCCGGAGGTCGAGGTGCGCGAGACGCGGAACCAAGTCGACGACCTGATGAACGAGGTCCGGCACCGAGTCGAAGCCAAGGAGCGCACGCTGGTCACGACGTTGACGAAGAAGATGGCCGAGGACCTGACCGGTTACCTGCTCGAGCACGGATTCAGGGTTCGCTACCTGCACTCGGAGGTCGACACACTGGAGCGAATTCAGATCATCCGGGATCTGCGCCTTGGCGAGTACGACGTGCTGGTCGGCGTCAACCTGTTGCGCGAGGGCCTCGACCTGCCGGAGGTCTCCCTGGTCGCGATCCTGGACGCCGACAAGGAGGGGTTCTTGCGCGGGGAGACCAGCCTGATCCAGACGATCGGCCGGGCCGCGCGGAACGTCAATGGCCGCGTCCTGATGTATGCGGACAAGGAGACGCAGGCGATGCGGGTGGCGCTGGCGGAGACCGACCGACGCCGGGAGATCCAGGTTGCCTACAACAAGGAGCACGGAATCACGCCTGAGACGGTTCAAAAGGGCATCTCCGAGATCTCCGAGTTTCTCTCGATGGACTCGAAGACCACTCCGGATCGCCGCCGAAGGCGCCGCGGAGCGGGCGATGAGATCGCGGGCCCGGACGAGCTTCAGAAGCTGATCGTCGAGCTCGAGGAGGAGATGCTGGTCGCTTCCGAGGAGCTTCGCTTCGAAGAGGCCGCGCGTCTGCGCGACGAGCTCAAGGAGCTCCGGCGCGACTTGCAGAGCCTGCGCGCCTGAGTGCAGGACCTGAATGAGCGGCGCAAGCCGCGAAACAAGCGTGTCCCGCCGGAGGCTTTTACTTCAGGCGTCGAGGAAGCGCAGGACCGCCAGCACGCGCCGGTGGTCGTCGGGGGTGGGCGGCAGGTTGAGCTTCGAGAAGATCGAGGTGACGTGCTTCTCGACGGCCCGCTCGGTCACCACCATGCTCGCCGCCACGGCCGCGTTCGAGCGTCCCTCCGCCATCAACTCCAGAACCTCCCGCTCGCGCACCGTCAGCGCCGCGAAGGGATCGACGCCGTCTGAGCGGCCCAGCATCGTCTGGACGACCACCGGGTCAAGGGCGGACCCTCCGGCCGCGACTCGGCGGACGGCTGCGACGAAGTCCTCGACATCGGCCACGCGGTCCTTGAGCAAGTAGCCCACCCCATTGGCGTCGACGGCCAACAGCTCCCGCGCGTACGCCTCCTCGACGTCCTGGGAGAGCACCAGCACGGCCGTTCCCGGCAGCTCGGCACGGATCTGGCGGGCGGCCCGCAGGCCCTCATCGGAGTGGCCGGGCGGCATCCGCACGTCGACGATCGCAACATCTGGCTTGTGGGCGCGGACCTTGCGAAGCAGGTCTTCGCCGTCTCCGGCCTGACCGACGACCTCGATCTCATGCTCGGACAAGAGCCGGACGAGTCCCTCGCGCAACAGCACCGAATCCTCCGCGATGACCACTCGCATCGCCCATCAAGGTAGCTGCTCCTGACGGATCCTTAGGAGCCGTCGACCGGTATCCGCGCGTGGATCGCGGTCCCGATGCCGGGTTCGCTCTCGACCTCGAGCTCACCGCGTTGCGCCTGCACCCGGTCTGCCAGGCCGCGAAGGCCTGAGCCGCTCCGGTCGGCCCCTCCGTTGCCGCTGTCCGTGACCTCCACGTGGAGGCTGCCGTTGCGCCTGCTGACCGCTACCTCGGCCTCGTCCGAGCCCGAGTGCCGGTAGACGTTCGTGAGCGCTTCGGCGACCACGAAGTACGCGGCTGCCTCGACGGCGGCGGGCATTCGCTCTCCGATCGCGTGTCGCAGCCGGACATCGACCGGCGCCCGCTTGGCAAGAGCATCCAAAGCCGCGGCCAGTCCCCGATCGGTGAGGATCGCGGGGTGGATACCGCGGGCGAGCTCTCGCAGCTCGTCGGTGGCAAGGGCAAGCTCGGCGCTCGCCTCCTCCAGCAACGCCGCGGAATGCGCCGGGTCCGACTCCAGCCGGTCGCGGGCCAGCCGCAGGGAAAGCGCCAAGCCGACCAGGCGCTGCTGCGCGCCGTCGTGCAGGTCGCGCTCGAGCTTGCGCCGGGCGGCGTCGGCGGCCTCCACGATCCGGGCGCGCGACGCGCGAAGCTCCTCGTAGCGCGCCTGAAGCTCGGCGTCGAGGCGCAGGTTCTCCTCCGCCACCTCCTCCGCGGCGCTGAGCTTGGCCCGCAGGAGGCCGGCCAGGAACGCGTAAGGCACCGATGCCAACGGAGCCAGCGCTACCAGGTAAAGGGACTCGGCCAAAGGATCGTCGCTTCCGAGGAGGCTGGCGGTCAGGAGCGAGCCGAACAGGAGCAGGGTTGCGACCGCGGTCCAGAGGCTCGGACCAAGGGTGCGGCGATCGTCGCGGTCGGCGGCACGCCAGCGTCGTACAGCCACCCAGGCGGTCATCGTCAGAAGAGCGAGGCCGACCAGGTTCAAGACCCCGAACAGGACGTTCGCGGTCCCAAGGTCGTCAGCGATCAATAGGGGATTCCCGGGGCACGCCGGGTCGCAGAAGTCCGGAGAGGTCGTGTCCAGGAAGAGATAGGGGACCGGCATGTAGACCGTCGTTGCCAGATAGCCGGCGATTGCGATCCCCCTCGCCAGCCGGTCCTCGAGCCGGCCGGTGGGAAACGAGAGCACCATGTGGACCAGGATCGCGATCGGCAGCGAGCCAATGAGGACGCCGATGATGAAGACGCCTGGCGCGTTCGCGAACGCCATCGCCCCCAGAAGCCAGGTGAAGCCAACCGCGCTCATCAGCATCCCCAGGCGGTTTCCCGGGAACCGGTTCCAGGCGAACAGGCCGGCCCCGATGAACGACCAGCCGATCAGGAGCGTCGTGGCGGCGCTGACCGTCGTGCCCTGCTGGTTGTGATCGCTGGTCAGGATTGCGGCAAGCGCGAGCAGTCCCAGGATCACGCCCGTGGCGCCGAGGCCGTAGAGCGCCCTGCGCAAAGAGCTCACTCGACCAGCTCCCTGATCGATGCCCCGGAGAGCCGGTCCTTGGGTATGAACCCGAGCGCATCGGCGCCTCCTTCGATTTCGTCGCGGGTCGATGTCAGCAGGACGGCGGCGGCGCCGTCCTGAACGAGGCGCTGAGCCAGGTCGCGGCCATCGGCGTCGGGCAGGCAGACGTCCAGGAGCACCAGATCGGGCTCGAGCTCTGCCACCACCGCCAGTGCCTCGGCTCCGTTCGCGGCCTCACCCACGACGTCAAAGCCTTCGCATTCCAGCAGGCGTCGCGCGCTGGCCCGGAAGCCCGCATGGTCGTCGACGATCAAGACTCGGCGCCCCATCGACCTCTGATTGTGGCCGAACGGGGCTCGTTTGCCTATACGGGTAGCGCCGGGACCGGGTGGGGGTACCCGCACCTCAATCACGGTAACTTCCACCGTATGGATGCAGAGAAGCTGATCGGTGACTTGACGGGCCGGGTTCGCGATGTGCTGAGCCAGGCGGAGGACCGCGCCAGGGAGATCATCTCCGAGGCCGAGGCCGACGCGCAACGGATTCGTGAGCGGGCCGAGTCCGAAGCGCAGGAGCGGCTCGCCCAGATCCGCGAGGCACTAGCCGGACTCGAGGGATCCGTCGGCGGGCAAGGGCCGGGCGGCCCGAGCCGGGACGATGTGGCCGCTGAGGTGCCGCAGCCTCCGCAGCCTGAGCCGCAGCCGATGCCACCGCGGGAGCCGATCCCGACGCCGCCACCCATTCCGGAACCTACGCCGCCCATGGATCCTGAGCCGCTGCCGCCCGAGCCTGATATCCAGCCCCCCTCGCCGCCGCACCCGGATTCTGACCCACCCGTTGCCATGAAGCTCGGGCCCGTCGTGGGGAACGGAGAGCGCAAAGGGGACGAAATCGGAGCGCGCATCATCGCCACCAAGATGGCTCTTGACGGTCAGACCAGGGAAGAGATCGCCGCGCACCTGGCTGAGCACTACGACGTCGACGACGCTGACTCGCTGCTCGACTTCGTCATGGAGCGCGCGAAGGCCTAGCCGAACCCGGCGCCCCCTGCGATTCCTTTCCACGGGAACGCCCGTTCCCGTCCGTACACTGAATCGGGAGTGGCCGGGTCAGACAAAATCGTCATCTCGGGAGCCCGCGCGCACAATCTGAAGGGGGTTCACCTGGAGCTTCCCAGGGACGCTCTGATCGTCATCACCGGCCTCTCCGGGTCGGGCAAGTCCAGCCTCGCGTTCGACACCCTTTACGCCGAGGGGCAACGTCGCTACGTCGAGTCGCTGTCGTCGTACGCGCGCCAGTTCCTGGGCCTGATGGAGAAGCCCGACGTCGACTCGATCGAGGGCCTCTCGCCGGCGATCTCGATCGACCAGAAGACGACCTCCAGGAACCCGCGCTCGACCGTCGGGACGGTGACGGAGATCTACGACTACCTGCGCCTCCTGTGGGCACGGATCGGACGCCCCCACTGCTTCAACTGCGGCAAGCCGATTCAGGGCCAGTCGCTCGAGCAGATCACGGATCGGGTCCTGGCGATGGAGGAGGGGACACGCTTCCTGGTGCTGGCGCCGGTGGTACGAGGTCGCAAGGGCGAGTACGGAAAGCTCCTGGCGGAGATGCGCTCCCAGGGTTACGCCCGGGCCGTAGTCGACGGGGAGCTTCGCCGCCTGGACGAGGGTGATGCGATTGAGCTGGACAAGAAGTTCAAGCACGACATCTCGATCGTCGTCGACCGGCTCGTGATGAAGGAGGGGGTGCGCAAGCGTCTCGCAGAATCGCTGGAGGCCGCGAGTGGGTTGGCCGACGGCCTGATCGAAATCGAGAGCTCCGACAGTGGTGAGCGCCAGCTCTTCTCCGAAAAGTTCTCCTGCCTCAGCTGCGGGGCTTCGATGCCGGAGATCGAGCCGCGGATCTTCTCGTTCAACTCGCCTCACGGGGCCTGCGAGCGCTGCCACGGGCTCGGGTTCCAGCGAGTGATCGATCCCGAGCTGATCGTGCCGGACCCGACGCTCGCGATCTCAGAAGGGGCGCTCGACCCCTGGACGAAGGCGGCCTCGATGTACCACCGGCGCCTCCTGGAGGCGGTCGCCGAGTCAGCGGGCATCGACGTCACGGTGCCTTGGAAGGAGCTGAGCGACGACGACCGCGAGATCCTGCTTCAGGGTACCGGCGACGAGCGTCACACCGTCAGCTACCAGAACCGCTTCGGACGCCGGCGCACGTACAACGTGCGCTTCCCGGGGATGCTGGACTCGCTTCAGCGTCGCTACGAGTCCACGGACTCGGAGAACACGCGTGATCGGGTCGAGGATCTGATGGCGATGCAGCCGTGTCCCACATGCAAAGGCGCGCGCCTGCGGCCGCAGTCGCTCGCGGTCACCGTCGGCGGTCTGAGCATCTCCGAGTTCACCCAGCGCTCGGCACGGGCGGCGCTCGCGTGGGTGGAGGACCTCGAGCTCACGGACACCGAGCGGGCGATCGCAGGCCTCGTGCTGCGCGAGGTCGCCGAGCGCCTGCGCTTCCTGGAGAGCGTGGGCATCGGCTACCTCTCGCTCGAGCGCTCCGCCGGGAGCCTCTCCGGCGGCGAGGCGCAGCGGATCCGGCTGGCGACGCAGATCGGGTCGAGCCTCGTTGGGGTGATGTACATCCTGGACGAGCCGTCGATCGGCCTCCACCAGCGCGACAACGAGCGCCTGATCAACACGTTGCAGCGGCTTCGCGACCTCGGCAATACTGTGATCGTCGTCGAACACGACGAAGGCACGATGGAGGCCGCGGACCACCTCGTCGACATGGGCCCCGGCGCGGGGGTGCACGGGGGCGAGGTCGTTGCCCAGGGCACCCCGGGCGAGATCAAGCGCGCGCCCGAATCGCTGACGGGCCAGTTCCTCTCCGGCAAGCGGTCGATCTCGCTCCCGGCGAAACGCCGGCGCTCAGTCGATGCGCTGCGCGTCCGCGGCGCGCGCCAGCACAACCTCGCAGGTGTCGACGTCGATCTGCCGCTCGGGGTCTTCACCTGCGTGACCGGCGTTTCCGGCTCAGGGAAGTCGACCCTCGTCAACGAAGTGCTGTACCGAGCGGTGGCAAACCGGCTGCATCGGGCGCGCCTCAGGCCGGGGGCCCACGACGGGATCGACGGGCTTGACCGGATCGACAAGATCATCAACATCGACCAGTCACCGATCGGGCGCACGCCGCGGTCCAACCCCGCTACGTACACCGGGCTGTTCGACGTGATCCGCGACCTGTTCTCCAAGACCAAGGAGGCGCGGGCGCGCGGCTACAAGCCTGGGCGCTTCAGCTTCAACGTCAAGGGTGGGCGCTGCGAGGTGTGCAAGGGCGACGGCCAGATCAAGATCGAGATGCACTTCCTACCCGACGTCTACGTCCCCTGCGAGCAATGCCACGGCCGGCGCTACAACCGGGAAACGCTCGAGGTCCGCTACAAGGGCCGTTCGATCGCCGACGTGCTCGACATGTCAGTCGCCGAAGCGCTCGAGTTCTTCATGCAGATCCCGAAGCTCAGGCGCCGCCTGCAAACCCTCCACGACGTGGGCCTCGACTACATGCGCCTCGGGCAGCCCGCGACCACGCTCTCCGGCGGGGAGGCTCAACGCGTGAAGCTGGCGACCGAGCTGTCCAAGATCGCCACGGGCAAGACGCTCTACATCCTGGACGAGCCCACCACCGGGCTGCACTTCGCCGACGTCGAGCGTCTGCTGGAGGTCCTCGACCGGCTCGTAGAGCAGGGCAACACGGTCCTGGTGATCGAGCACAACCTCGATGTGATCAAGTCGGCCGATCACCTGGTCGATCTCGGGCCGGAGGGCGGCGAGGCAGGAGGCCGGGTGATCGCCACGGGAACCCCGGAGCAGATCGCAGGCCATCCCGAGTCCTACACGGGCCGCTTCCTGGCCGGGCTGGTCGAGCCGGAAGCGCCAACGGTGCGCAAGGCCTCGCGCTCCGCGAAGAAGCGCGAGGCCGTTACGGCTTAGGCTTAGAGCTCCGTCTCGGACTGTTCTTCCAGCGAGTCGTCCTCGGACTCGCCGCTCTCCTCGAAGGACGACTCTGAGGAGATGTCGCTCGCGTCCTCTTCGATCCCCTCGATGTCCTCGGTCTCGATCGACTCGATCGACGATTCCTCGAGGTCCTGGGCCGTGTCCTCTGATTCTTCGCTCATGCCTTCCTCCTGATCAGGGTTTGGGAATCGTGACCGACCCCCGTCTCTGACGTCTCTTGCCCGCGCCTCGACCCGTAAAACGTCGGCAGGCGACGGCCGAGGGGTTTGGGATGCTTTGCGAATGGCCGACGCAAGCGGATGGCGGCTGTGGCTCATGAAGCGCAGCTGGTACGAGCGCAACCGGCAGCTCCGCCGGCGGTGGCGAATCAATCGGCACGCAGCCCGCGGCGGCTTCTACATCCGGCAACCGGTCGAGGGCGAGCTGCTTGAGGCCCTCGACTCGGGCCGGCTCGGCGTGGGCGAGGGAACGCTGCTCGAGCCCGGTTGCTGGATCACGATGTCCCCCCAGGCACGAATCGGAATCGGTAAAGGCTGCTTTCTGAACCGCGGCGTGATGCTGGCTGCCAACGAGTTGATCGAGATCGGCGATCACGTGATGTTCGCCAACGGGTGCTTCGTCGGCGATTCGGACCATCGCTACGACAATCCCGACGTTCCGATCACCCAGCAGGGGTTTGTCTCCCGGGGGCCGGTTCGGATTGGCTCGAACTGCTGGTTCGGGATCGGCGTGGTTGTGACGGGCGGGGTCGCGATCGGGGATCGAGCTGTGATCGGCGCGAACTCGGTGGTCACCCGGGACATTCCCGCGGGCGTGATCGCGGCCGGCGCCCCGGCCAAGGTCATCCGCGAGATCGAGTTCGCAAAGTCCGCGGACTGACGGCCCCGTGCGCGATGTTGCGGGAGGCGTCCATTAGGGTTACGCGAGCGTGTCCCTAGCAAACCTTTACTCAAGGCGGCCGGCCGCCGGCGCTTTCGCGATGGCGCTGATCTTTTGCTTTGCGGTCACCGGCTGTGGAGGTGGCGGCGATTCTGAGGATCTCGGTGTTCCGGCTGTCACGAATGGAACCAGCGAGTCGCCGGACACTCCGACTCCCGTTCCGATTGCCCCGGAGGACGAGCCGGCCTCGGACCCGAAGGCGGACCAGGATCGGATCGAGACGACCCTGGAGCTGATCCTTGTCGGCAATGACCCTGCACTTGTCTGCGGCGACTTGGTGACCGGGCGTTACCTGCGCCGATCCTTCGGCGACGCGGACGGCTGCAGGGCGGCTCAGCCAGAAATCAAGACCGCGCAGCAGGTTCGCGTCGATAAGGTCGTGGTCTTGCCGGACTCGATCGCTCAAGCGGTGGTCCGGCCGAGCGGCGGCATCTACGACGGCGAGACCCTGCGGGCGGAGCTGGTGCTTGACGCCGGCACCTGGAAGGTCGACTCGCTGCGCTCCAACGTGCCGGTCGGGCCTTAGTGCCTATCTCGCTAGGTACCGCACACCTGGATGCGGCCGGATGACTTCGCGGTGCGGCGTCCTCGGGGATCCCACCTAGCGCTGCTAGGCGAAACCCCTGCGTCCTTGCCCCGCTCGCCCTCCGGCCGCCCCAGGCGCACGCCCCTAACGAGATAGGCACTTAGCTGGCTCTACTCCGCGGAATGCTCCGCTTCGCGTCCGCTTCCGTCGGGTCAGGGCGCGTTGCGGGGAGGCAGGTCGTAGGCGCTGCCACCGCGACGATGTCACTAGCCCGAAATGCGACGGGCCGGGCCGCGTGGCCCGGCCCGTACTGCCCTACCGCGAGCTGTCGCTAGACGCCGCGGGGGTGGGCGTGGTCGTGGCCGAGGTGGAACGTTTCCAGCATCCTCGGGAGCCACAAGAGCGCCGCAACACCGATCACCACGTAGACGATGTCGATCAGCGTTCCGGTGCCGAAGATCTCGGCAAGGACGTTGGTCTCACCGCCGGTGACACCGATGATGCCCCAGTTGAGGGCGCCGATGAACATCAGCATGAGCGCGAATGGCTCGAACCTCTTGAGCATCTCCATGAGATGTACCTCACTTCACGTCGTGTTCCGCACCATCCAAGTGCGAAACTGCACATGAAGTACACAGGGCGGCCACGTTGGTTACACGGGAGGGGGAAGGCGAGGGTCCCGATTGCCACGCATGTGTTCGATTCAGGACCGCTCGCCTTCCCCCTCCTCAGGAAGCGTGGAAAGGCGATCGCCCTTATCGCCGCGCATGTGTTCGATTCAGGACCGCTCGCCTTCCCGCTCCTCAGAGCGTCAGGGACCCCAGTCCCAGTCGGCGTGACTGAAGGTGCCGCTTTCGGTCAGAGCCTCCTGGTCCAGCCAGGCACGGAACTCGGACAGCTCGGCCGGGTCGATTGCGTAGATGTGCTCCGGGCCCGGGAACCTGCGCGAGCGAACCTCGGCGGCGTAGGCGCCGACGCCGCGGATCGTTTCATCCCGCAGGTTGGCGTAGCGCTTCACGAACTTCGCCGCGTGTCCTCCGAAGATCCCCAGCAGGTCGTGGAAGACGAGCACCTGGCCATCCGTTCCCACGCCTGCGCCGATCCCGATCACGGGAATGTCGAGCTTCGGCATCAGGGCTTCGGTGACCGCCGCGGGGACCGCCTCAAAGACGATCGCGAAGCAGCCCGCCGCCTGTAGGGCAAGCGCCTCCTCGGCGATCTGGGCGGCCCGGCCCGCAGTCTTGCCCTGAGCTTTGTAGCCACCGAGCTGCGTCGCGGTCTGCGGCGTCAGGCCGACGTGGGCCATGACCGGGATTCCCGCTCTGACGATCGCGCGCGCGCGTTCGACCGACGCTCCTCCACGCTCGAGCTTGACAGCGTCGCAGCCGGCTTCCTTGACGAAGCGCTGCGCGTTTTGGATTGCCAGTTCGTTCGATTGCTCGTAGGAGCCGAACGGCATGTCGCCGACGAGGAGTGGCGTCCGCAGGCCGCGCCGGACGGCGGCCGTCAGCATCAGCATCTCGTCCATCCCGACCGGCACCGTGGAGTCGTGGCCGAGGACGGTCATCGCGGCCGAGTCGCCGACCAGGACCATGTCCACGCCGGCCGCCTCCACCGCCTGCGCGGAAGGGTGGTCGTAGGCAGTGACCATCACGATCGGCTCGCCCTCGGCTTTCATCCGCGCCAGGTCGGGCAGCGAGACCGGCTTGCGCTCAATCGGCTCCGACGCGCCTTGCGGACGCGCGCTCATAGGGTTGCCTCCGATGCGAGCGGTGACCCCAGAAGGACCTCCGGGCGGGAGTCGATCTGGACGATCGCGTTGCCGTCGTCGACGTGTACGACCATCGGGCTGTATGCCCGCAGCTCATCCTCGTCATAGGCACCGAACGACCCCACGATGATCTTGTGACCCGCGCGGGTCAGCCTGGCGGCGGCTCCGTTCACCTGCATCGTGCGCGAGCCCGCCTCACCCTCGATCACGTAGGTGACGAACCGGGAGCCGTTATCGATGTCCCACACATGGACCTGCTCGTTCGGAATCAAGTCGGCGGCCTGCATCAGCTCCGGGTCGATGGTGATCGAGCCGACGTAATCGACGTCGCATTCGGTCACCGTCGCCCTGTGGATCTTTGATTTCAGCATCTGTCGTTGCATCGTTCGAGTTCCTCTCTTTGTGTCAGTCAGCGGATGACTGGTCGGTCCCGGCGATCAGCAGGTTGTCGATCAGGCGGGTCCTGCCTACCTGAGCGGCGACGGCCACGAGCACCGGCCGTCCGTTGAAGTTGCTCGCCGGCGATAGGTCGTCGGCGTGGCGGGCCTCCAGGTACTCCGGCGTGATGCCCGCATCGGTGAGCACCACACCTGCGCGCTCGATGGCTTGCGCGACGGAGGTACCGGCCCCGGCCGCATGCGCCACGGCTGCGAGGGCCTGGCTGAGCGCGGTCGCCCGCTCGCGCTCCTCGCCTACCAGGTAGGCGTTCCGCGAGCTCATTGCCAGGCCATCGGGTTCGCGCACGGTCGGCATTACCACGACCTTCACGGGAAAGTCGAGGTCACGCACCATCCGGCGGATCACGAGTGCCTGCTGGGCGTCCTTCTGCCCGAAGTAGGCGAAGTCGGGCGTGGCGGTCAGCAGCAGCTTCGCGACCACCGTGGTGACGCCACGGAAGTGGCCTGCCCCACGGCGGGCTGGGTGGCCGCAGAGCACGTCGGTGAGGCCCTCGACCTCGACGAACGTGCTGAAGCCGGGCGGGTACACCTCGGCTTGCGCCGGCGCATACACGATGTCGGCCCCCGCCTCTCCCGCCAGGCGTAGGTCGCGCTCCTCGTCGCGAGGGTAGGTGCCCAGATCCTCTCGCTCGCCGAATTGCGTCGGGTTGACGAACAAGCTCATCACCACGAGGTCGGCACGGCCGCGCGCCGCATCGATCAGGCTCAGATGTCCCTCGTGGAGCGAGCCCATGGTGGGCACCAGCGCGATCGCCCGGCCCTCCGTCCGCGGGCCCGCAAGCGCCGCGCGCAGGTCGTCCTTGGTGCGATGAACTGAGGGGGCTCTCATCATGTCGCCTGGATGAGCGCCCGCGTGCGCTCGGTCAACTCGTCGTACAGGGGCCGCAGCTCCGGAGCGCGTTCTCCGAGCGCATCCCGATGTCTCGCCACGGTGTCCTCGTCGCCGCGGGCGATCGGCCCCGTCAGGGCGCCGGCACCCGCCTTTGCCCAGTTCTCGGCGGTTCGCACGACCAGGGGCGCGAGCGCGGCACGCGGATCCGAGACTCCGGCTGCCGCCATCAGGGATGCGGCCGACTCCTCCAGCGTGATCAGGAAGTTGGATGCGATCGAGGCGGCTGCGTGGTAAGCGCCGCGCCCATCCTCCGGGACGTCGAACGGGACCATTTCGAGCCGTGCCGCCAGAGCGCGTGCCAGCGCCAGCGCATCGCGATCGGACCCAGCGACCGCGCAGGCCGCGCCTTCGAGGTCGGTGTCCGGTGCGGGGATGGTCTGCAGTGGGTGCAGTGAGAATGTTCTATGACCCATGCGGGAGGCGGGAGCAAGTGCCGCCAGCGACGAGGCGCCGCTGACATGGCCGACGAAGGTGTCGGCCATCAGGCCGCCGACGAGCGCTTCGCAGACGTCCACGATCGTGGCGTCCGGAACGCACAGCAAAACGACGCCTGAACCGGGCGGGACTACTCGGCCGCGCCCGACCGATGAGACGTCGATCCCAGCAACGCCGGCGGCGCGGGCGATGGCACCGCCGGCGCGACCCAAGCCGACGATCGTCAAACCACCGGCGAGGGCCGGCGCTTGCGGGGTGGGGGTGGCGGGAAAATCCCGTTCCAGTTCTCTCATCGGAGATACCAGACGGCGCGGGGTTGCTACGGGGTGCTGACCTTGTTCGCGCCCGCGTTCGCGGGTCGCGACAGGACAAATTATGCCCGAACGGCCTCGCGGTAAACCGGCCTGGGCAGAATCCCCTGCAACGACGGCGATTCGATCTCGGGCTACGATCGTCGAGGCGATGCCGATCTACGAGTTCAAATGCGAGGCGTGTGGCACCCGCTTCGAAGCCCTGGTGCCGATGAATACGACGTCGCGCGCGTGCCCGGCCTGCGAATCGGAGCGCACCACCCGGCTCTTGTCCACGCCGGGCGCTCCGATGAAGCTGGTCAAAAGCCCTGGCGCGGCCAGGCAGCAGGAGGCCCGCAACGCCAAGCTCCACGCACACACCAAGGAGCGGTTCAAGAAGGCCGTGGGCAAGATTCACGAGGCCAAGCGCCGAGGCACAGGAGGCTCCGGACCGGCTTGACGGATGCGGCGGAACGGCGCGATCGGCTTGTCGACCTCTATCGGGAGGTCCTGGCCTGCGAGCTCTGCCCCCTTGCGGAAACGAGGACCAGGGCCGTC
>JALZKA010000092.1 GCA_030859475.1 Actinomycetota bacterium | reverse complement strand
ATCGCGGGGTACTCGCCGGACGCCGAAGTCGCCCACGCGAGCCGGGCGCCTTCGAGTCCCGCGGTCGCCCGCAGCCACCCGGCGGCCAGCCGGCCGACGTGCTCGCCGCCGCCGGTCAGGACCGCGTCGGACACGGCCTCATAGAGCGGCTGGCGCTCAGCGAAGCGCCGGGCGAACTCGCCTCGGTCCTGGGCGAGCGGCCTCGAAGTGTGCTCGCAGCGCGCCCAGGCGTCCTCCTCGGATATGCGGCACCACACGGTGAAGCAGCCCGCCAAAGCGGCCCGGACCCGCTCGGATCTGACGGCGCCGCCGCCCAGCGAGACCAAACCCCCCTCCGTGAGCGCCTTCAGGACGATCCGCTCCTCGACCTCCCGGAAGCGGGCCTCGCCTTCGCGCGCGAAGACCTCGGCGGGGGGCGCGCCGAGCTCCCGCTGGATTTCGGCGTCCGTGTCCAGTGCGCGCTCACCGAGCACCGCCGCGGCACCCTTCGCGGCGCGCGTCTTGCCGGCGCCCATGAACCCGACGAAGGCGATTGTGGGCTCGAGAGCGCTGCTGTCGCTTAGCGCCGCCAACCGATCCGCTCCTCGTACGCGCGGATGGCGGCCCTGACGTCGTCGATGTGATCGCCGCCGAACTTCTCCCGATAGCAGCGGGCCAGCACCAGCGCGACCATGGCTTCCGCGACCACCCCGGCCGCCGGGACGACGGTCGAATCGGTGCGCTCGCGCATCGCCTGGGCGGGCTCCTTCGTCTCCGTGTCAACGGACCGCAGCGGCTTCGTCAGCGTCGAGATCGGCTTCAGCGCGCCTTTCACGACAAGCGGCATCCCGTTGGTCATGCCGCCTTCGACGCCGCCCGCCCGGTTGGTCTGCCGGTGCCAGCCGCGGTCATCGGAGTGAAAGATCTCGTCGTGCGACTCGGAGCCGGGGCTCGCGGCGACATCCCACGCCTCGCCGACGGAAACGCCCTTGACCGCCTGGATGGAGACGATCGCCTGCGCCAGGCGCGAATCGAGTCGCTCCTCCCAGCTCACGTGGGAGCCGAGGCCGGGAACCAGGCCAAAGGCCCGAACCTCGAAGACGCCGCCCAGGCTCTCGTTCGCCTTGCGCATCGCGTCGATCTCCTCGACCATCAGCGCCTCCGTGGCATCGTCGAGAACCCGGACCGGAGAGTCATCGACCGCGGCGAAGTCATCGGGGGTGAGGTCGTCGCGAGCAGGGGCCGTGACCGAGCAGATCTGCAGGACGTGGCTGTGGACGCTGACGTCCAGCGCCCGCAGGAACTCCTTCGCGACGGCGCCCGCTGCGACCCGCGCCGCCGTCTCCCGGGCGCTGGCGCGCTCGAGCACGTTGCGGACGTCGGTGAAGCCGTATTTCTGAAGCCCCGCGAGGTCGGCGTGGCCAGGTCGCGGCAGATGGGATTCCTCGACCGCGGTGGCGACGGGCCACGGGTTCATACGTTCTTCCCAGTTCGGGTAATCGAGGTTGGCGACCAGGATCGCGATCGGGCTGCCGAGCGTGCGCCCGTGTCTGACGCCGGAGCGGACTTCCACCGCGTCACGTTCGATCTTCATGCGCCCGCCACGCCCATGGCCCAGCTGGCGGCGCGCCATATCGGCGTCGATCCGCTCCCGGTCCAGCTCCAGGCCGGCGGGCAGCCCTTCGACGATCGCGACCAGGCCCGGCCCGTGCGACTCCCCCGCGGTTGTGAATCGAAGCTCGCTCACGAGTGAGAGCGTATTGGCCGCGGGTGGCCTAAGCGCTCAAACGGTGCGCAGCTTCTTCTAGCGAGCCTGGACCTCGCGGTCGACTACGACTTCGTAGATATCCACCACCCGGAGCACGTACTCGCGGTCGCGAGGGCCGAAGGTGAAGAACCGCTTCTCGCCCTTCTTCATGGTCAGGAACTCGCAGATCGCGCGGCTGGGACGGCAGGCGCCGTCGCCTTCGGTCTGGGTGACATCGCGGGAAACGATGAACTTGGCTTCGGTCAGGGCCTCGTTGGTGCCAAGGAAGATCACGACCGGAGCGGCCTTCTTGCTGGGCAGCAGGTCCCCACCCTCGATCCTCCGGATCTTGCGACCGTCGCCCCTGGGCCCGGTGAAGGCATCGATCCGGGACGCGAGCAGGATGTGCACGGTCTTCGGGGCAGCCGGGGACGAATCGGATCCGCGGTCGGCTGGAGGCTGATCGCCGCCGCCCGCCGGCGGCGAGACGCTGGGGGCGGGGGCGGGGGCGCCGGTATCAGCCGGAGCCGGAGCGGCGGCTTCCGTGGGCGACGTTTCGCCAACGTCGGGCGCCGTGGGAGCCTTGAACTTCTCCGCGAACGGGTTCTTGGACTTCAGCTCCGCCAGCCGCTCGTGGTAGTCGCGGACGCCGATCGGCTGCTCGGTGAGAACCGCCGGGGCAACCGCCTCCGCTCCTTTCGGTGGCACGAACGCCAGGGGCGCGGGCGGATCGCTCTTCTGGGCGCTGAGCGCCACCGGAACCGCGATGATCGCGACGAGCAGGAGCAGGGCGGGCAGCAAGAGCCGCCGGTCGCGCATGTCGCGATAGAGGTCTTCGACGGGTCCGGGCATCGTTAGCTGCCGGCGCGCCGGGCTCGGGGTCTTTGGCTTCGGGAGCTTGATGTTCATGGCGTGGCGGTGGTCGGCGTGGACGTTGGCTCCGCCGGTGGCACGGACGCGGGTGGGGCGACCGGGGTGGCACCCGCGGTGAGCCCCTGCGACTCCGGCAGGACGTAGGAGACGACCTCAAGGGACATGTCCAAGGCCTTTCCGTCGCTCGGGGAGAGGCTGAAGCCACTGACGGTCAGAAGGCGTCCGTCGACCTCCGCGCGGGAACCCTTCGTCCCAACCTGGGAGTCGAGCCCCGCCAGCAGATCCGCCAGGTCGAAGAAGTCGCCGGAGGCGGTCAGCGTGTAAGGGAGCACGCCCATGCCGGCCGGTCCCACCGTGGCCCCGAGCGGCAGGGTTGCCGCTGCCGCCTCGGTCGGAGTCGCCGCGATTGTCTCCGGGCTCGGGGTGGCCGAAGTCGGGGTTCCGGCCGCGGCGTTCTGATCGGTCGTCGTCTGCGCGGCAGGTGCGGCCGGCGCGGCCGCTGCGTCGGCGACGGTCAGCGAGGCGAAGATCGTGCCGGAGCGCTCGGAAAGCTCGGTCAGCTGGGTCAAGAAGGAGGGCGTGTCGCCGTCGGCGGGCGCTGCCTTGCCGAGGATTACGAGTCGCTCGTAGTTCTTGGCGTATTTGGCTTGCGAGTCAAGCGCGAAGGCCGCCAGCTCCTCCTGCTGGGCGACTTCTGCCTGGAGCGCCTCGACGCGGGTCTCCAGCTCGCCGGCCCGCTCCCGCTTGGGAGCCAAGATCAGGAACCAGAACGCGGCCCCCAAGCCCAGGATGATGAGCCCGATCAGGATGCTTCGATCGGATGCCTTCATCGTGCGACCCCCTGGACGAGGCTGGCTGCCTGATCGGCCTCGCCGGCCTGCTCCTCCTGCGAGTTCGTCTCAGCCGCCACCACCGGCGCCGGGTCGACCGGCACGGTGACCGGCGCCAGAGCCGCGACAGCGTTGTCGAAAACCGCCTGCAGCGAGTAGGTGACCACCGACTCGCCGAAGCATTCGCCCCCGTCCCCGGTGGCGGGCGCAGCGCCTCCCTGCTGAGACCCTTCGGCGTCGGCACTTCGCGCCGAGTCGGTGAGGCCTACCCGCGTCACACCGTCGATGTCCTTGAGCGCTGCGACGAAGGCGGCGACGCTTTCGTGGTTGCGCGCACAGCCGGACATGGTCAAGCTGGGAGCGGAACCACCGTTGGCAGCGGCCGCTAGATCATCCGATTCCCCGGCCGTGGAGGCCTCGAGCGACTCAAGGGTCACGTCCGCAGGGATGACGAGCGCCAGCTCACGAAGGACCCGCTCCCAGTCGAAACGACTCTTGGCCAGGCTGGTGATCGTCGCCTCCCGGTGCAGCTGCAGCGCGGCGAACTCCGCGTAGGGCGCCAGCGCCTCCGCCTGCTGTGCAGCAGCGTCGCGTGTCACCTCGAGCTCGGCGATCTCGTTCTCGCGCTCGGTGATCGAGTTCTGGGTCAAGACCAGGCCGACGACCGCGATCAGGACGGCCACAAACGCACCGACGACGACGTAGGACAAGGCGCCGGCCCGCAGCGGTGCACGATCGCCGCGGCGATCCTCGGGCGGGATCAGGTTGACGGGGCGCATCCTCTAACCCTCCAGCGCCAATCCGTAGGACAAGGTCAAGCGAGCCGCCGAACCCTCCTCGAGGTGGCTCAGGGGGGCGGGTCTGGCGACCATGAACTGGTGACCCAGGGACTGCTGGAGCCTGTCGACCAGGCCGGGGATCATCGCTCCCGGGCCACAGGCGACGATCCCTTCGACCTGAACGGCCTCTTCCTGCGCGCCGTAGTAGTCGAGCGAAAGCCGCAGCTCGTCGGCCAGCCTGGCCGAGCCGTCCGCCAGGCACTCGCGCGCGGCGGCGACGTGCTCCCGGTCGCCCTCGATCGCCTCGACGGGCTCCTCCAGGCCGACGTGGATCAGCCACCCCCGGGCATGCTCCAGAGTGAGCTGGCGACGTTCCGCGAGCTTCTGGGCGATGCCCTCGACGCCGAACGCCGCGATGCGGGTGAATAGGCATGAGCTGCCGCGGGCCACCGCCAGGTTGGTCACGTCGCCGAGGTTGCAGTAAAGGCGGGCGGGGATGTGGGTCTCGACGGTTCCTGACGTAGCTCCGGCGGCGGGGTCGGAGCGCTGCTCATAGCTCGGGGCGCTGACGAACTGGGCTGCGCCGACGGGTGTGCCGGTCTCGCGGGCCAGCGCGCGAATCATGCCGAACGCGGAGTGGTCGATCCCGATCGGCCTCACCCCGCCAACCGACAACGCCCGCATAACCTGCTGGAGCATGTCGCGACGGGCCGCGACGGCCACGACCTCGACGCGGCGGTCGCCGCCCTCCGATTGGGAGTGGCCGACGACCTGCCAATCCAGCACGGACTGGTCGAGGGGCATCGGAATGTGATCCTGAGCCTGGAAGCGGATCGCGGTCTCGAGCTCGTCGCGGTCCTCGATCGCCGGCAGACGCATCGAGCGCACCGCGACCCGCTGGTTTGCGATCCCCAGCCGGACTACCCCGCGCGAAAGCTTCCGCTGGGAGAACAGCTCCTTGATCGCCGCACCCAGCGCGTCGGCGTCGGCGACCTCTCCCTCGCGGAAGATGCCCGGCGCCAGCGCCATGACTCCGTGGCCGACGACCTCGACGCTGCCATTCGAGCGCACCTCGGTCGCCGCGATCGAGCCCGCCTCGATATCGAGGCCGACGACGGACTTCGGCTTTGCGGTCGTGAGCAGTGCCATTCCCCTCACCCACCAATCGGCGTGATCCGGGGATTACTTGAACCTCATACGGGCCAGCGAAGATGTCGCGGGGGGTACGCTTACGGCCTGCCTCCCAGTAACGCGCCCTGACCCGACGGAAACGTAGGCGGAGCCGAGGCTTCCGGCGGAGTTATCCAGCGAAGCTGTCCAGGTACCACTCGATGATGTCGTCGCCGAACCAGAGGCCGACGATGCCGCCCACAGCCAAGAACGGGCCGAAGGGGATCGCCTGCTTGCGGGCGCCGGAGCCCTGGCGGGCGATCATCGCGACGCCGACGATCGCCCCCAGCGCAAAGCCGATGAGCGCGGCGGGCGCGATCGCCCGGCCGATGAACAGACCCATCATGCCGACGAGCTTCGCGTCCCCCATACCCATGCCCCGCGGATAGGCAAGCGCGACGAGGAACATGATCCCGCCGGCGATCGCCGCGGCGATCGCCCGCTCGTCGAGGCTGTCGAGGTCCCCGGCCACCGCGATCCCGATCGCCGCGATCGCTCCAGCAAGCACGACCTTGTTGGGGATGATGCGTCGATCGAGGTCGGTCAGGGTGATCGTCACCAGGACGAAGCACAGAACCAGCCCGAGGGCCAGCTCCCACCACTGATCGTCACCGACGATCAGGTAGGTGGCCGCAAACAGGGCACCCATGGCGAGCTCGGCAAGCGGGTAGCGGACCGAGATCGCCTCGCCGCAATCGCGACAGCGGCCGCGTAGGAGCAGCCAGGAAACGACGGGAAGGTTGTCGCGTGGGCGGATCCGCGCGCCGCAGCCAGGACAGGCGGAGCGGCCGCTCACCCAGTTCTCACCGCGCGGCAGGCGATGCGCGAGTGCTGTCGCGAAGCTGCCGAGGATGGCGCCGAGGATGAAGATTGGGATCGCGACCACGAGGGACGGGGGATTCCTACAGGTTTTCTCGGCGCTCAGCAGCCGGCGCCTGGATCGCCGGTGCTGGGAACCGCGGAGGCGCATTGCTTGTAGCCGACCTGCTCGAACACCCGCAGCAGGTTGCCCGACGGGTTCAGCCGCAGGTGGACGGTCGCCAGCACGCGCTTGGAGACGTCGTCCACCTCTCCGATGGCTACGACCTTCCGCTCGATCAGGTTCGCCGTGGGATCGTCGGGAGCGGTGCCGATGTTGGCGCCCAGCGAGACGGAGTATGAGAACCTCGCGGGGACCCAGCCGCCCCCGCCCGTGCCCGCGCCGTCGACCTCCTCGAGGCCGGTGGCCGCGCACCAGCCGCTGGCCAGCGGCTCGGTTACCTGCACCTCGCCGACCGACACGTTCAGGCACTTCGCCTCGGCGAGCACCGCTGGCGGCGCGCCCAGCACGCCTTGCACCTGCGAGGTGATGATCGCCTTGTTCATCCGGTAGATCGCGGCCTCGACGCCCGCGTCCGCGGCCGACAGGGCGCGCATCGCGCGCAGGTCGCGCACCGAGCGATCGGTGTTATGGGTGGCGAAGCCGATTGCCGCCAGGACCAGCAGGCCCACGATCGCCAGGATCGAGAGTGCCAAGGGGAGGGCGAAGCCCTCTTCCCGCCTCAGCCTCATGATCCACCGCACGTGGTCAGGATCCCGGCGCTCGGGTCGCGCACCACGCTGCTGGCCCAGACCGGCTCCATCGGACCGACGCCCTGCCGAGGCTCGACCACCACCGCGACCGTGATTCGCTTGCTGTTCTTCTCCGTATCGCCGACGTCGGCGGCGAGATTGTTGAGCACCCCGATCACGTTGTTGATGAACGACTCGAACTCGCCCTGGGTGTCGGCGCCCGCACCGAACGTGCAATTCAGCTGGTTTTGCACCGCTGTGATCGCAGCCTGGTCGCTGGTCGACAAAACGCAGATCCCGAGGGTGCAAAGGAGGCCGTCGAGCTCAGCCTGGAGCGCGTTCAGCTTGTCGGTCACTCCGCCTGTCGCGTCGAGATTGGGAAGCAACCGCAGGACGCCGAGCGACGATGCGTTGATGTCGCAGAGATCGAGTTCGGAGATGCCGCCGACCGCGGTGCTGAGCGCGCCTTCCCGGTTGGCGAGAGCGGATTGAAGCTTGCTCAAGCGATTCTTCAGGGCGGTCAGCTCGGTCGGTCCCAGGACGGCTTGCAGGATGCCCGCGAGGAGGCTGTCGAGGGGCGCCTGCACCCTGTTGACGGCCCCGGGAATGTCGAGGCCCAGGCCACCGAGGTCAGCTACCCGGCATTCCTCGTCCCGCCAGGTGACGAAGCGGTGGATCGTCATCTCGAGCGGCACGGCCTGGAGCCCGATGCTGGCCGCCGAGGTCGGAGCCACCCACGCGTTCGCCTGGGGCACACCTTCGCTCGAGTAGTAGACGAGCGGCTCCGACAGGCCCGGCTTGACCTGGAACCTCGTGCCGGCACTCGTGATCCGGTCCGCGCCGGGATCCACCGCGCCGGCGTCGAGCAGCAGCCGGTTGTAGGGAATCCCCCTCAACTCCTCCAGCGCCTGCTCTGCCTGGAGCAGGGCGACCTCCGAGCGCTCGCCGGTCGCGTTCTGGTCGCGTGAGTCATCGAACACCCCGATGATGGAGAGCAACCCCGCGAGGAGGACGAAGGTCGCGATCAGCGCTTCGACGACGGTGAAGCCGTCCTCTGCCCTCCGCCGTTCGGTCATGAGGGCGTCGAGGACACGCATGGGACGATCTGCTGCTGGTGCATGCAGTTGCGCACGGTCGTGGCGGTGCGCAGCTCGATCGGGTTGTTCGCACCGGGAACCGAGACGAAGACGCTGAACTGCACGGTGCGGTTGTCCTTCGTGCAGAAGTGCTTTTCCTCGCTCGACGCGGGATCGTAGTTGTCGCAGGGCTCGGCGAACGACTGCGACCCGGTGTACTTGACGACGTTGCGCAGGATCAGAGTGCACCCGGGCCCGGTGGCGGTGCCGTCGCAGTCCGGGCCGCTGTAGAGGTCCTTGTCCTGACGCGAGCATGTGCCGCCCAGCCCTGCGGATGCGCCCTGGTCGTTGCCGACGCACTTGTAGCGGACCCAGTGGTAAGGGTTACCAGGGTCGCTCGGGAAATGGACCAGGACGTCGAGCACCTGGGGACTGGTCGATTCGAGCATCGCGGCGCCGCGGATCTCGCTCGTCATCTGAAGGATTGCGTTGCGCGCGCTGTCGAGCGCAACGAGGCGATCGGATTGGCTGTCGTCCTGGCGGAAGGCGACCAGCATCAGGGCCATGACCGCGACCGCGGCGATCAACATCATCGACGCCGCGATCAGCATCTCGATCATGGTGAACCCGTCGTCCTTGCGCGCTCGCATCCCTCGTTTCATCGGCGTGACCTGAAATCAGCTTGAGAACGCGAGAAGGGCGGGCCC
>JALZKA010000091.1 GCA_030859475.1 Actinomycetota bacterium | reverse complement strand
GCACGCTGCCGTGGCACGAGGTCGCGGGTCCGGTCGCCGCCCACCGCGCCCCCGTGATCCTCGAAGTGCACCCCCCTTACCGGCGGCGGGGCGACGAATTGCACGAGGACGCGCTGCTCCTGCTGCGCAGCAGCTAGCCAGACTCTCGAGGGCTCAGGGCTTCGCCGGCCGACCGGGCTCGTAGAGCCATTCCTCGAACGCCGCCGGCACCGGGCCACCCGAGACGGTCATCACAAGCGCCAGGAGGTCATCGGTGGTGACGTTCCCATTCCGATTCTCGGCCGCCCAGCGCTCGAGGACCTCGAAGAAGTCATTCTCGCCGATCCGCTGGCGCAGGACCTCCAGCGCCATCGCGCCGCGCTCGTAGACGGAGTCGGCGAAGAGCCGCTCCGGGCCGGGGAGCGCAGCCGGAGGCGGGTTCCAGAAAGCGCTGTCTGCGGGCCCGTGGTCCGCGTAGAGGCGGTTGAAGGTCCGCTGGGTCCTCCACCCGCCGCTGCGCTCCTCGCAGAGCCACTCCATGTAGGTGGCGAATCCTTCATTCAGCCAGATCTGGTCCCACCACATGACCGAGACCGAGTCGCCGAACCATTGATGGGCGATCTCGTGGACGACGAGGTCGCGGGACGGCGGGCCCGGGTAGTAGGAACGCGTCTGGGCCTCCAGGGCGAAGCCGAGCGAGGAGGGATCGACGATCCCGCCGGTGCTCTGGAAGGGATACGGCCCGGCTACCCCCGTGAGGCAGGCATGGGCTGCGCGCGTGCGCCTTTTGAGGCTCGTCAGCACACGGCGGGGAAAGCCGGCGTCGGCAGCGGCAAGGTAGGGGATGCCCGCGATCGTGCCCCGGTCGATCTCGAAACGCCCGATCGCGACGACCGCCAGGTAGCTGGCCATCGGGTCGGGCTGCTTCCAGACGGTGGTCCTCGTCCGGTCGGTACTGCTCCGCCGGGCCAGCTCGCCATTCGATATCCCTAACAGGCGCCGTGGGGTGGTCAGCTCGATCCGGTAGGCGGCCTTGTCCTGGGGGTGGTCGTTGACGGCCAGCCATGACGTCGTGCCCAGCGGCTCGGAGGCCGCCACCGCCCCGTCCGGGGTCTCGGCCCAGCCCTCCTTCGATCCGTCCGGGTCGGTGACCTTGTGCGGCCTTCCGGCGAAAACGATCCGGACGCGGAAGCCGGCCGCCGGCAGGAGCCCTCCCGGTGGCGAGATCACAAGCTCCGGGCCGTGGCGTTCGAACCGGGCCGGAGCGCCGTTGACCTTGACGACCTTGATCCGGGGCCCGCGGAAGTCCAGGTTGAAGGAGGACAAACCGGGGCCGGGAGTCGCCTCCGCCTCGATCACCTCGATGACGCGCACCCTCCCACTTGCCCGGTAGCGCAGATCGACGTCGTAGCGGTCGACCTGATAGCCGCCGTTGCCTGCCTTGGGGAAGAAGTCATCGCCGATGCCGTCGGCGCCCGCGACGATCCCGCCCGCAAGCGCTGTCGCGGCCGCCCCAAGGGCCAGCGCCCCTCCAGACAACGTGATCCGCCTGATCCTGCTCATAAACCCGCAACCCGACGGTACCAAGCGGACGGGCGGCGCCCGCCGATAAGAGGACTCTCAGGTCGTGCTCAGGCGCGGCTCACCCGCGCCGTGAACCCTGCCGGCGATGACCGCGATCGAGCGCCCTAAAGCGAGAGATTCTCAACCGGGTGCGATGCGTCCTCGAACTCCTGGAAGAGCCCGGTCACGATGTAGGCGATCTGCTCGCCGATGTCGACGGCGTTGTCACCGATCCGCTCGAGCGCCCGGGCGACCAGGATCATCGTCATCGCCCACTCACGCCGGTCGTGGTCGTCGCCGATCTCGATCGCGATCTGAAAGCACTCCTTGTTCAGGTTGTCGACCACGTCGTCCTGGCGGACCAGGTCGCGCGCCAAGTCCACGTTGCGGTCGGCGAAGGCCCGCTTGACCTGGGTCACCAGCGATCGGACCTGCTTGCCCATCGTCAAGATGTTCCGCTCCATCCGCTCGTCGGCCGGCGGCTCATGCCCCACGATCGGAACCATCTTCGCGATGTTCACGCACTGATCGCCCATCCGCTCCATGTTCTTCATGACGTGCAACAAAGCGGAGATCAGCCGCAGGTCGCTGGCGACCGGGGCTTGTCTCGCGATCATCGTCAACAGGCTTTGGTGGATCTCGAGGTAGCGGCCATCGAGCACGTCGTCGTCGATGACGACCAGCTGCGCAAGCTCGGTGTCCTGATGCCCGACCGCCTCAATCGCCCGGTCGAGTGCCTGGACCACCAGATCAAGGCCGTCAAGGGCGCGGCCCTCGAGGCGCTCGAGCTCCGCCTGGTACTGGATCCGCGTTCCTTCGGTCACTAGCCGACCTTTCCGGTCACGTAATCCTCGGTGCGGGTGTCGGCGGGATTGGTGAAGATCTTCTCAGTCTCGTCGTATTCGACGATCTCACCCCACCTGCTCTGCTCGTCGGCGGTCAACTCGACGATCAGGAACGCGGTTCGATCCGAGACTCGAGCAGCCTGTTGCATGTTGTGGGTGACGATCACAATCGAGTACTTCTCTTTCAGCTCCATCATCAGGTCCTCGATCTTGCCCGTCGAGATCGGGTCAAGGGCGGAGCAGGGCTCGTCCATCAGGATCACGTCGGGTTCGACCGCGATGCAGCGCGCGATGCACAGGCGCTGCTGCTGCCCACCGGACATCCCGAAGGCGTTGTCGTCGAGCCGATCCTTGACCTCGTCCCAGATCGCTCCGCGGCGCAACGCGTTCTCGACGATCTCATCCATGTCGCCGTCCATTCCCAGGATGCGAGGGCCGAACGCGATGTTGTCGTAGATCGACTTGGGGAAGGGATTCGGCTTCTGAAAGACCATGCCGATCATCTTGCGAACCTGCACCGGGTCGACCTTTGGCCCGTAAAGGTCCTGGCCGTGGTAAAGGAGCTCGCCCTCCACCCGGGCGCTCGGCACAAGGTCGTTCATCCGGTTGAGGCACCGGATCAGAGTGGACTTGCCACATCCGGAGGGTCCGATCAGCGCGGTGATGTTCCTGTGGAAGATGTCCATGCTGATGTTCTTGACGGCCGGGTTCTCGTCGTAGTGCACGGACAGGTTCTTCAGCTCAAAGACCTTTTCGTCGCTACGCGGGGCGATGCCCGTATGGCGCGTTTCGATCGCCACCGACGGATGGGCCGGGGCGGCGCCGGGGACTCGGGCTTTCTCTTCCTCACGGGTCATGTATTCGCTCACTCTAGATCACCTACCACTTCTGTTCGTAGCGATTGCGTAGCCAAATCGCGACCGAGTTCATCGCGATCAGCACTACCAGCATCAGCATGATCCCGGCGGCTGCAAGGGTCTGAAAGTCGTCCTGGGGGCGAGTCGCGTACTGGAAGATCTGCACGGGCAGCGCCGAGTAATTGCCATCAAGCGGCTCCGGATCGAAAGTGACGAAGACCGTGGCTCCGACCAGCAGCAGCGGAGCCGTCTCGCCGAGGGCGCGGGAGACGGCCAGGATCACGCCCGTCGCGACGCCGGGAATCGCCGCCGGCAGCACCTGGCGCCGGATCGTCTGCCACTGGGTCGCCCCAAGTGCCAGCGATCCTTCCCTGATCGAGGGAGGAACCGCGCGGATGGCCTCGCGCCCGGCGATGATCACGATCGGGAGCACCAAAAGGGAAAGGGTGATGGCTCCTGCGAGGAGGATGAAGCCCAGGTCGAGCGGACCCCGGACGATCAGGCCCAGCCCGAGGATGCCGTAGATGATCGACGGCACCGCGGCGAGGTTCTGGATGTTGAGCTCGATGATGCGGTTCCACCACTTGGTCCCGTCCGCGAACTCCTCCAGGTAGATCGCCGATCCCACCCCCAGTGGGACGATCATGACGATCACGAGGACGATCATCATCACGCTGCCGATCAGCGCGGGCCTGAAGCCGGCGTTGGCGGTGTCGATCGAAGATGGCGACTCGGTGATCAGGTTGGTCCCGATCGCGGGAGCGCCTTCAATCCCCGCCTGGATCAACAGGGCCAGAAGCCCCACGAGAGCGATCACGATCGAGAGGAGGAGCAGGCCGGCGAAAGCGTTGTTGCGGGCGACGTCCCCGCGCGGCTGGCTGCCCAGCTTCATGGCCACGTTCGCCCGCGCGCCCGCGATCGCCAGGCGCGCTCGCTCAGTCGATGGTGTCGCTTCCATCACTCGTAGACCTCGCGGTACTTGCGAACGAGCCGGATCGAGATCACGTTCAGCACGAGCGTCATCACGAAGAGGACCGCGCCCGCCGCGAAGACCGACTTGTAGGTGATCGAACCCTGCGAGATGTCTCCGGTCGCGACGACCGCGATGAACGACGTGATCGCCTGGATCGACTCGACCGGATTGAGGGTGGCGTTCGGTGTCGATCCCGCGGCCAGGACGACGATCATCGTCTCGCCCACGGCGCGCGAGATCGCGAGCACAATCGAGGCGACGATCCCCGAGAGCGCGGCCGGGAACACGACCCGCGTTGCGACTTTGGCCTTGGTCGCACCCATTGCGTAGGCGCCTTCGCGCAGGCCCTGCGGCACGGCCGACATCGCATCCTCGGAGATCGAGGCGATGATCGGAACGATCATCAGCCCGATTCCCAGCCCGGCCGCAATCGCCATGAACGGCTTGTTGGCCCCACCGAGAAACTCGCCGGGCCAGACGTCGCTGATGATCGGCAGCAGGAACGAGACCGCGAAGAAGCCGATCGCCACGGTCGGGATCCCGGCGAGGATCTCGAGAACTGGCTTGACGACCCGGCGGACCCCCGGGGTCGCGTACTCGGCCAGGTAGACGGCGGCGCCGAGCCCGATTGGGACGGCGAAGAGCACCCCCCAGAGGGTTACGTTGAGGGTGCCGACGACGATGTCGAAGACACCGAAGCTGGGCGGCTGGAAGGCGGGCGTCCAACCCGTGGAGAAGAACTCGCCGAAGGGGACCTCTTCGAAGAACGCAACCGTCGGCCCGACCAGGGCGACCACGATCGCCGTGGTCGTGATCACCGAGAGGAGCGCGCAGAGGCCGAGCAGGCCCTTGATCGCCTTCTCAGCCGTGCGCGGCCCCGGCGCCTCGAGCGGGGAACGTCCCCCGCCCGAGGCGCCGATGCTCGTCGCTTCCATGTATGCGGCTTCCTATTCTCGGTGTGTGTCTGCCCCGGGCTCTAGGCGCCCGCGAGGCTCTCGACCTTATCTTGGGACTCGGTCGTCTGCTCCTCGGTCATCGGGATGAACCCCGCCGCCGTGGTTACCTCCTCCTGGTTTTCGATGTAGAAGCGGACGAACTCCTGGACGACCTCGTCCTGGAGCGCCTCACCTGACGGGTAGATGTAGAGCCCGCGCGCCAGCGGTTGATAGCTGCCGTCCTGGACCGTCTCGAGCGCGGGAGCGACACAGCCCTCACCCCCGTCGACCTCGAGCGCCTTGAGGGTATCGGCGTTCTCCTCGAAGAACGAGAAGCCGAAGTACCCCATGCCGCCGGGCGAGCCGCTAACGCCCGTAACGGTGGCGTTGTCGTCCTCGCCGACGTTGTTGTAGTCCTTGGTCTGCACGCCTTCTTCACCGTTGATTGCCTCGGTGAAGTAGTCGAACGTGCCGGAGTCCGTCCCCGGACCGAACAGCTGGAGGTCCTCACTGAACTCGGCGTCCAGGTCGTCGATCTCGCTCCAGCTTTCGATGCTGGCGTCGGGACCCCAGATCGAGGCGAGCTGCTCGACGCTCAGGCAGGTGACCGGGTTCTCCGGGTTGATGACCACCGTGAGGGCATCGTTCGCAACCTGGACCTCTTCGTACTCCACTCCTCCCTCTTCGCAGAGCTTCTCCTCTTCGGGGGCGATCACCCGGGAGGCGTCAGAGATGTCGGTCTCACCCGCGCAGAACTTCTCGAAGCCACCGCCGGTACCGGACGTTCCGACACCCACCTCGACGTCGGGGTTTGCCTCCTGGAACAGCTCCGCCGCCACCTCGGAAAGCGGCGCGACGGTGCTGGATCCGTCGATCTGGATTTTCCCGGACAGGCCGGAGGGCGTATCGCCGCCGGTCTCGTCCTCATCATCATCGCCGCAGGCGGATATACCCAAGGCGAGGACCCCGCCGCACAGCGCGACGAGAATTCGATTTCGTGTCTTCACGTTGTATGGACTCCTGTTTGGTTTCATGGTGGCCCGAAGGCTCACAGCGCCCCGGCGGAGTCTTGTTACCGCTCTGGGGCCAGGATGTGAAGAAGCTGTGAAACCCGGCGCTAACCGACGACGCGAGGGAGGCCGGCGGGGGCTTGCTCGCCGGCCTCAATGACCGCTGCCGGCGCCGGCGCCGGGTCTGGCGCCGAAGGCATCTCGTTGGAGCTAGGCGCGTCCGGCTCGGGCTCGAATCGGTAACCGACGCCGAAGTGGGTGTGGATGTACGACCAGCCGGGGGAATGCTTGGCCAGCTTCGAGCGCAACTTGCGGATGAACACGTCGACCGAGCGGTCGCCATGCGCCATCGAGTACCCCCAGACGCGCTGGTAGATGTCGTCCCGCTCGATCACCTTGCCCTCGGCGTCGGCCAAGCAGGTGAGGAGCTCGAACTCGCGACGGGTGAGCCCGATCGGGGATCCGGATACAAACGCCTGGAACTGATCGGGGCGGATCTCGAGCTCGGCGGCGACGGTGGGGCCTGCGTCGACGCGTGGCTGGCTGCGCCGGCGCCGGCGGACGACCGCCTCGACCCGGGCGATCGCCTCCTCAGGATGGCACGGCTTGGCGATCCAGTCGTCGGCGCCCAGCCGCAAGCCGCGTACCCGCTGGGCCACCGTGGAGCGTTGGCTGGCGACCACCACGCCCAGGTCTGGGAGCATCGCGCAGATTCGCTCCAGGTAGTCCCATCCCAACGCGCCCAGAGCGTCAGGATCGACGATCAGCGCACCGAGCTTCATCGCCACGAGATCCTCGGTGGGTGGCGGGCTAGAGAGCACGCGGTACTCCCACCCGGCCGCCTCGAGCCGCTTCGTGAGGACGCGGACGAAGCCGGTGTCGGTGTCGATGACGGCGAGCCGGACCGTGCCTGGCTGATTGCTCATCTAAGGCCAATGGTAGAGCCCTGGCCCGCGGGCAGCGCCGGCATTCACAAAGGTTTCACATCCTCGTTATCGGGATCTTCACCCGGAGCCGGGCGGCAGGGCGGAGACTGGCGCCGCGAGATCCTCTCTCGTGGCGGTGCGCGACATACTCCTGCCCAGGGTCGCGCGCTAAGTGGCAGCGAGCGGCCGGTGGAAGCCGGCCGTTCGCGATGCCGCGTGCACGAGGGGGGCGAGCCCAGGAGCTACTCGATCGTGCCCGTCGCGGCAAGCACCAGCACCGCGATCCCGAGCGGAATCCTGTAGGCGACGAATACCGTCAGCGTGTGCGTGGCCAGGTAACGCAGAAGCCAGGCAATCGCCGCGTAGCCGGAGGCGAACGCCGCGAGCGCGGCGATCGCAGTGGCGCCGGCCGATGCGCCACCGCCGTGGCCCAGGTCCCTGAGCTCAAACAGTCCGCTAAGCACGACGGCAGGGACCGAGAGCAGAAACGAGTACCGCGCGGCGGCGGCGCGGTCGAAGCCAAGGAGCAGTCCTGCGGAGATCGTGGCCCCGGAGCGCGAGATCCCCGGGATCAGGGCGAGCGCCTGCGCAAAGCCGATCCCGACGGCGTCCCGCGGGTCGATCTCTTCCATCTCGCGCCGGCGGTTTCCGATCCGCTCGGCAATCAGCATCACGATCGAGAACAGGATCAGAGCGGAGCCGATCAGGTACAGATCACGTGCTCCGGACTCGATTTCCTCGCTAAACGCGAGCCCGAAGATCGATATCGGAATCGTGCCGAGCGCGATGAACCAGCCGAGTTTCGCGTCATGGCTGCGCTCGCGCCACGGCACTCGCAGCTCGCGAACCCAGGCGACGACGATTCTCCAGAGGTCGTCGCGAAAGTAGAGGAGTACGGCCGCCATCGTTCCGAGCTGAATCACCGCGGTGAAGGCGGCGCCAGGATCCTCCCAGCCGAGGAACGCGGGCACCACGCGCAGATGTCCGCTCGAGGAGATCGGCAGGAACTCGGTCAGCCCCTGGACGATCCCCAGCAACAGCGCTTCCAGCCATGACATCGAGGCGGCATCGTAGTCGGGTAGAGTTCGCGCGCATGAGCCGCGCGCAGCGCACGTTGACCCTGATCGGCGCCGGACTGGTCTCCTTCATGGCCTGCGCGCCCCTTGCGATGGCGGCTGACGGCGAAGGCCTCTACGGCCGCACCAACGACAAGGTCATCACCTTCGCATCGCTCGGGGTCCTGGTCTTTTTTGCGATCTTCGTGACGGTCGCCTCGATCATCCAGCACCGGCTCGAGACCCGCAAGGAGCGCGTCCGCGAGGACATCGAGCGCTTAAGGAAGCCATAGCGTCAACCACGGCGCCGCGAGCGCATGGCAGCTGAAACCAGTTACGAGCGCGTCGGCGCGGCAGTTGTCCTGACGATCACGCGGCCCGAGCGCCGCAACGCCGTCGACGAGGCAACGGCGGCCGGGCTGCGGGCAGGCTTCGACAGGTTCGAGGCCGACGACGACGCTCGCGTCCTGATCCTGACCGGCGAGGGACCGGAAGCGTTTTGCGCGGGAGCCGACCTGAAGGCCTTGGCCGAGGCGGTTGCCGCCGGAGTTGACCCTGATGACTGGCTGGCGCGTTCCCCTGACGGCCCCCTCGGATTCACCCGGCTGACCC
>JALZKA010000090.1:8123-8805 GCA_030859475.1 Actinomycetota bacterium | reverse complement strand
GATCCCAGGTTGCCGAGGTCGCCAAGGACGCCGGCATCGCGGGAGATTACGAGCAGGCGACCAGGGCGTCGAACGCGATCAACCTCGCCAAGCTCGGCGCAAAGAACGCGGAGAGCCTCGAAGGGTTCCTCTTTCCGGCTACCTACGAGCTGTTCCGGGGGGCCAAGGTCGGCGCGCTCGTCGAAAAGCAGCTCGATGCGTTCGAGTCGAACCTAGCCGGCATCGACATGGGTTTCGCAAAGTCGCAGGGCCTCTCGGTCTATGACGTGGTGATCATCGCTTCGATGATCGAGCGCGAGATCGCCGTCCCCGAGGAGCGGAAGCTGGCCGCGTCGGTCATCTACAACCGCCTCGAGGCGGACGACACGCTGGGAATCGACGCGACGATTCGCTTCGAGGATCAGAACTACACCAAGCCACTGGTGCAGTCGCGCCTGGACAGCCCGACGCCGTACAACACCCGGGTCAACCCCGGCCTGCCGCCCGGCCCGATCGGCAACCCGGGGCTCGCGTCGCTCGAGGCGGCGGCGAACCCGGCGAAGACAGACTTCTACTACTTCGTGGTCAAGCCCGGATCGTGCAACGAGCACGCCTTCGTCGAGACGGAGGCCGAGTTTGCCGCCGCCGAAGCGGACTACCAGGCCGCGCTGGAGGCCCAGGGCGGATCCCCCACGGACTGCTG
>JALZKA010000090.1:0-8113 GCA_030859475.1 Actinomycetota bacterium | reverse complement strand
CCCGGAGCCTTCACCCGTAGCATCGGTGAATGCCTCGTTTGGCCGTGCTCGGGCAGCCTGTCTCGCACTCACGCTCGCCGGCGATGCATACGGCTGCGCTCGCCGAGCTGGGCCTGTCGCCGGAGTGGACCTACGAGGCGATCGAGGTCGCGCCAGACGGCTTTGAGCGGCTCGTGCGCTCCCTGCCAGGGGAGGGATTCGCGGGAGTGAACGTGACCGTTCCGCACAAGCTCGCCGCGCTCGCGCTGGCCGACGACGCCGGGGCCGCCGCCCGTGCCATCGGTGCGGCGAACACCCTGAGCTTCCGCGACGGGCGGATCGAGGCCGAGAACACGGACGCCTTCGGGATCACCGCGGCGCTGCCGCGCTCTCCGGCGGGCGCTCGGGCGCTGGTGCTCGGGGCGGGTGGATCGGCCCGGGCGGTGATCTGGGCCCTGCGCGAGGGGGGCGCGCAAGTGTCCGTGTGGAACCGCACCGGTGAACGCGCCCGGGCCGTGGCCGAGGAGCTCGAAGTGGCCCACTCGGATGCACCGGAGATCGCGGACTTCGAGCTCCTGGTGAACGCCACGACGATCGGCATGGCCGCGCGTTCCTTTAAGCCCCTCCCGATCGGCGCCGATGACATGAGCGTGAGTCAGACCGTCGTCGACCTGGCCTACTCGTCAGAAGAGACCCCGTTGATCGCTGCGGCACGTGCCGCCGGGGCGACCACTGTCGACGGCCTGGAGATCCTGGTCCGGCAGGGCGCCGCCTCGCTCGAGCTGTGGACCGGGCGGCCGGCTCCGATCGCGACGATGCGCCACGCGGCGCGACGAGCGTAATGGCCGACAAGCGCCCCGGATACCTGCGCCCGGTTCCGGCCGGGGGATCTTCGGCCGCCGAAGCGCGCGATGGTGACGGCGATCTCGCGATACCCGTGGGCTTGACCCCACCGCTCGGGCGCGGCAACTCCGCGATGTTCATCACCGATGTCCTGGTCGAGCTCGGCTACGCACAGCGCGAGCGGATCGACGAGGCCGTCGCCGAGGCGCGGGTTGCCGGCCGATCTCCCGAGGCGGTGCTGATCGAGCGCAACGTGATCGACTCCGACCAGCTGTCCAGGGCGATGGCCGAGCGCTACGGCCTGTACCACGTCGACCTGAACGCCTATCACGTCGACATGGGCGCCGCGAACATGCTGGCTCCGTCCGCCGCGCGCCGCTACAGCGCGGTTCCCGTCGGCTACGCCTCGGACGACACCCTGCTCCTGGCGATGGCCGATCCCGCCAACGTCATCGCGATCGACGACGTCCAGATGATCACGGGAATGGCTTGCCAGGTCGCGGTTACCGCCGGCGAGGACATCGAAGCGCTCATCATACGCCTCAGCACGCTCGAATCGGCGGTTTCCGAGGCGATCTCGGAAGAGGACGCGGACGGCAGCGAGGCCGCTCTGACCGACCTCCGGGAGTCGGCCGATGACGCGCCGGTGATCAAGCTCGTCTATTCGATCCTCGGTCAGGCCGTCACCGAGGAGGCCTCGGACATCCACTTCGAGCCGGGCGAGGGCGACATGCGGGTGCGGTTTCGGGTGGACGGCGTCCTTTACGAGGCCGCCCGCGTGCCGCGGCGGATGATCGCCGGAGTCGTCAGCCGGGTGAAGATCATGAGCGACATGGACATCGCCGAGAAGCGGGTCCCCCAGGACGGCCGCGTTTCCGTCAACGTCGAAGATCGCCGCGTGGATCTGCGGATCACGACGCTGCCCACGGAGCGCGGGGAGGGGTGCACGATCCGCATCCTCGACAAGGACCAGGCGCTGCGCTCGCTGGACGACCTGGGGATGGAGGGCGATGCCCGCGAGCGCTATGAGCGCGCCTTCCGCAAGCCGTACGGCGCGATCCTGGTCACCGGTCCCACGGGCTCGGGCAAGTCGACGTCGCTCTACGCGACGCTGAACGAGATCAACGCCGTCGAGAAGAAGATCATCACGATCGAGGACCCGGTCGAGTACCGGCTCGAGGGGATCAATCAGATGGGCGTGAACAGGCGCGCGGGCCTGACCTTCGCGGCCGGCTTGCGCTCGATGCTGCGAGCCGACCCCGACGTGATCATGGTCGGCGAGATCCGCGACGCGGAAACGGCGCGGATCGCGGTCGAGGCGGCGCTGACGGGTCACCTTGTCCTCTCGACGCTCCACACCAACGACGCTCCCGGCGCGATCGTGCGCCTCCAGAAGATGGGAATCGAGAGCTTCTTGACCGCGTCCGCGGTCGATTGCGTGATCGCCCAGCGCTTGGCCCGGAAGCTCTGCTCGCAGTGCAAGCGGCGAGGCGTGATGCCGAAGCGGGCTCTGGCCGACGCCGGATTCAGGGTGGGCGCCGACCTGGAGGTCTACGAGCCGGTGGGCTGCGCACGGTGCTCGGGGTCCGGCTATCGCGGGCGAATCGGGCTTTACTCGGTGATGGTGATGAGCGACCGCATCAAGGAGATGACCGTCGCCGGCGTACCCGAGGCGGAGCTGACCGGCATCGCCCGTGAAGAGGGGATGCTGACGCTGCGCGAGGACGGCCTATCCAAGGTCCGGGCGGGCGTCACCGGGATCGCGGAAGTCGCGCGCGTCGCCCGCTAAGCGCCGCACACTCAAGCTTTCCCGCCTTCGGGACGAAAAAGAATGCGATGAGCCTCGACTTCGCAGCAGTGCTTGGCCGAATGGTGGAGGTCCACGCCTCGGACGTTCACCTCTCGCCAGGGTTCGCGCCGGCGATTCGCGTCCGGGGCCGGATCACGCCGCTCGACGAGTACGCGCTCCTGACCCCGCAGGACACGCGCGAGATCGTCTACTCGATCCTCAACGACTCGCAGCGCAAGACCTTCGAGAACAACCTTCAGCTCGACTTCGCTTACGCGATTCCCGGCGTGGCGCGGTTCCGCGTGAACTGCTTCTTCCAGCGCGGCGCGATCTCAGCGGCGTTCCGCCTGATCCCCACTGAGATCCAGGGCCTCGAGAGCTTGGGCCTGCCGCAGGTTCTGGAGGAGTTCTGCCGCAAGCAGCGCGGGTTCGTACTGATGACCGGGCCGACGGGCTCCGGCAAGTCCACCTCCCTTGCCTCGATGATCGACCTGATCAACTCCGAGCGCGAGGAGCACATCCTCACGATCGAGGACCCGATCGAGTTTCTGCATACGCACAAGAAGTGCATCGTCAACCAGCGCGAGATCGGCTCCGACGCGATCGATTTCGCCAGTGCGCTCAAGTCCGCCCTGCGCGAGGACCCCGACGTGATCCTGGTCGGCGAGATGCGCGATCTGGAGACGATCTCCACCGCGCTGACCGCGGCCGAGACCGGCCATCTGGTTTTCGCAACCCTGCACACGCAGTCCACCGCGCAGACCGTGGACCGGATCATCGACGTCTTCCCACCCCACCAGCAACAGCAGGTCCGCATGCAGCTGTCGATCGCGCTCCAGGGGATCGTCACCCAGCAGCTGCTCCCGACCGCCGATGGGTCATCCAGGGTCTGCGCGAGCGAGGTCCTGGTGCCGACGCCCGCCGTCAGGAACCTGATCCGGGAGGGGAAAACCCACCAGATCTACTCCGCGATCCAGACTTCCGGGTCGGTCGGGATGCAGACGATGGACGCCCACTTGGCTCAGCTCGTGCGGATGGGCAGGATCACGCCCGCCCTCGCCCAGCAGCGCGCCTCGGTACCAGAGGAACTGAAGCGGCTCCTTGGGGCCGGTGGGGGCTTGCCGCAACCGGCGATGGCGGCGGCCTAGGACCAGGGCTCGATAGCGATGGCAAGCTATGCGTTCAGAGCGGTTGACCTGGCGGGCATTCCCTCTCGGGGCGAGCTCGAGGCCACCTCGAAGACCCAGGTGACGGAGCAGCTGCGCCAGCGCGGCCTGATCGTCCTGGATGTTGCCGAGCAACGTGAATCGATGCGGCTGGAGTCGATCTTCCAGCGCTTCAAGAGCGTCAAGATGCGGCCGCTGGCCGTGTTCTCACGCCAGTTCGCGACCTTGATCTCGTCCGGGATGCCGATGCTGCGCACCCTCTACACGCTGGAGGACCAGACCGAGGACGAGATGCTCTCGAAGGCGATCGTCGGCTTGCGCCAGGACGTCGAGGCCGGCAGCTCGGTCGCGCAGGCCATGAGCTCGCAGCCGGGTGTCTTCGACCCGCTTTATCGCTCGATGGTCGAGGCCGGGGAGGGCTCGGGCCGTCTCGAGGAAGCGCTTGACCGCGTCGCGATCCAGCTCGAGCGACTCGACGCTCTGCGGCGCCAGGTGCGCTCCGCGATGATGTATCCGATCGCGGTCTTCACCCTCGCCATCCTCGTGATGGCCGCGGTCTGCGCCTTCATCGTGCCGGTCTTCGTCGGGATCTTCGAGGAGATCGCCTCCGAGACCCCGGGCACGTCGGCGGAGCTTCCATTCATGACCCAGATCACGGTCGGCATCTCCGACTTCATCACCGGCAAGTGGTACATCCTGATCGCCCTGATGGGCCTTTCGGCCTACGGGTTCGGCCGGTGGAAGGCGACCGAGCGCGGACGCCTTGCGTGGGACAAGATCAAGATGCGGATCCCGGCTCACATCGGCGACGTCGTTCACAAGGTCGCCCTGGCCCGCTGGTCTCGCACCTTCGCCGGGACGATCTCCTCCGGCGTGCCGATGCTCCAGGCGATCAAGATCGCCGGACAGACCGCCGGCAACGCCGTCGTCGAGGAGGCGATGGACGACGTCTACGCGTCCGTCCGCAACGGCGGCTCGATCGCGAAGCCGCTCCAGGACAACCCCGTCTTCCCGCCGATGGTCAGCCACATGGTCGCCGTCGGCGAGGACTCGGGCCAGCTCGAGACGATGCTCGAGAAGGTCGCGGACTTCTACGAGACGGAGGTGGATGCCAAGGTCAGGGCGCTGACCTCCCTGATCGAGCCGCTGATGATCATGTTCGTGGGCGCGGGCGTGGGCTTCATCGTGATCTCGATGTACATGCCGATCTTCTCGCTCTACGACAACATCCGGTAGCGCCCGCCCTTGACACCTGCAGATAAGCTGCTATAACACGACTTAGATTTCCCCACACATCGAGGAGGTAATCCGATGGCACTAGTCAGATGGGAACCGGTCCGCGAGCTGGACTCGCTCCAGGGCGAGATGAACCGGCTCTTCGACACCTTCTTTGGCAACGGCGGTACCGCTGGCAGCCGATCCCGGCGCTGGGTACCCGCGATGGACCTCCTGGAGGAGGAGGACGCGCTCGTCCTCCGGGCGGACCTTCCGGGCCTTGACCGCGACCATGTAAGCATCGAGGTCAAGGATCGCGTGCTGACGGTCTCCGGCGAGCGCAAGGACGAGCACACCGAGAAGGCCGATGGCTTCTACCGTGTCGAGCGGGCGTTCGGAGGCTTCTCCCGGTCCTTGACGCTGCCCGACGGGATCGCGTCCGACCAGATCCAGGCGACGTTCGACAAGGGCGTGCTCGAAGTCAGGATTCCGAAGCCCGAGGAGCGCCAGCCACAGAGGATCGAGATCGGCGCCGAAACCGTAAACGGCACCGCTTCCGAGCAAGAGTAATCACGACCCCGGAGTGACGGGCAGCCGGCGCTTCGAGTGGCCTCCGCAGCAGACCCTCGGGTTCTCGCAGGGGCCACTCGGCGCCTGGCAGTGGCGATTTGACCGTTTCCCGGGAGGTAATCGGGGAACCCGCTGGTTCATGATGGAAACCAGGGAAACCGGCCTGCCCGAGGACGACCGCGCCTCGACTCCACCCGCGGACGAGGGCGAGGCTGAGCCCACGCCGGGCGAGGACGCCGGCCCGCAGGGGAACCCCGGCCAGGACGAAGAAGCGCTGAGCCAAGAGCAGCAGGAAGCCGGCCAGGACGACCCGGCCTGAGCCGCGCTCCCGGGGCGTCAACTGAAATCGCGTAGATGCCCAGAACGCGACGATCCGATTCCTCCGACCCCGGCTACGCCCGCATCCGTCGCGGCAAGGGCTTCTCCTATCACGACGAGGACGGCGGAACGATCTCCGATGAGGAGGTCCTGACCCGAATCCGGGGACTCGTCATCCCGCCGGCGTGGACGAACGTATGGATCTGCCCCGACGAGCGCGGCCACATCCAAGCGGTGGGTACCGACGCGGCCGGGCGCCGTCAGTACCTGTACCACGACGATTGGCGCGCGCAGCGCGACCGCGCCAAGTTCCGGCGCCTGCCGGAGTTCGCGGCGACGCTACCGCCCGCCCGCGATGCGCTGGAGTCGGATCTGAAGCTCAAGGGGCTCGTCAGGGAGCGGGTCTTGGCGTGCGCTGTGCGGCTGCTCGACATCGGCCTGTTCCGAGTCGGCGGCGAAGACTATGCCGAGGAGAATGAGAGCTTCGGCCTGGCGACCCTCGAGAAGCGCCATGTGAGCATCAGGCGCGGGGGGATCGACTTCGCATACGTCGCCAAGGGTCAGATCGAGCAGCGCCAGACAGTGGAGGACAAGCTCGTGGCGCCCACCGTGCTTGCGCTCAAGCGCCGCCGTGGCAAGCCCCGCGATCCGCTGCTTGCCTATCGCCGCGGGGCCGGGGAGTGGGAGGACGTCTCATCCGTCGAAATCAACCAGTGGCTCAAGGACCTTATCGGCGATCAGTACTCGGCCAAGGACTTTCGCACCTGGAACGCGACAGTCCTCGCCGCGATGCGGCTTGCCGACCGGATTGATGCGGCCGATCGCGACAAGGCGGTGGCGGGCGCGATCGAAGAGGTGGCTGCGATCCTGGGAAACACCCCGGCGGTGTGCCGGGCTTCCTACGTCGACCCGCGCGTAATCAGGCGCTACAAGCAAGGTGTGACGATCGCGGCCGATCTCGAACGCCTCGCCGCAAAGGGGGCCAGCAGGGACTTCGCGGAGCGGGCGGGGATCGAGCGCGCCGTCGTCGAACTGATCACCTAGCGCCCGGGCGCACGCCGCTTAGCCTCGGTCGCCTCGATCGTGCCGATTGGCTTTCGGGTTCCCAGGAACCTGACGGGATAAGTGTCCTCCTCCGTCAGCAGGACATCGAAGACCGCGGGGTCGAAGCGATCGACGTCATCCGTCGGGCCAAGGCCAACCAGCTCCACCGTTCCCGGCGTCCGGCTCATGACCTCAAGCCTGAGCTGGTCGCCGACCGCGACCGAGATCGTCGGCAGCTCCTTTGCGTCGGCATCGATCCGGCCCTCGACCAGCTTGGGGGACCCGACGGCCGGCTGGGCCGCGGGAACCCGTGGATCCGGATCCGCGGGGGGCTCGTCGACCGGCGTCCGAACCGGGGCCAGCGCCGCCACCAGCGAAGAGACGAAGAGCAGGACTAACATCACCACGACCAGGCGCCGGACCACCACTGTCAGGCTCCTTCCCGGCGCCGACTGGGGGGTGACCCCCACCGTGGACGGATGTTCCCCCTAGAGGACCTCAAGGGGACACGCCCGCATCCCGATAGGGGGCCTGATGAGTGCCAGTGTCTCGGTGCAAAGGGCAAACCCGTCGCGAGGTGGGGACGCAAAGTCACGGGTCTTCTTTCGAGGAGATGGCCGGGCTGCCACCGGGGTTCTGTTGACCACCGATGGCCATAACGCTGACGGGGCTCTGGCAAAACAGGTAGGTCCTTTAAGGAGGGTACCTATGGTCCAGAAGCTCCGTGAACGGAGTCATGGGGAGGGCGGCTTCACACTTGTCGAGCTCCTCGTTGTCATGCTGATCCTCGGCCTGTTGGCCGCGATCGCGATCCCGTCCTTCTTCAACCAGAGGGACAAGGCGCGTGACGCCGACGCTAAGTCGTCCGTTCGCACCGCACAGACCGCGATGGAGACGTACCAGACGGATAATCAGGGTTCGTACGCATCGGCCACCGTGGCGCTGCTGCAGGGCATCGAGCCGACCCTGACCGACACCCCGGGTGCGCTGACGCTCACTTCGGGCGCGGACACCTACGAGGTCCAGGTCGCGTCGCAGACGGGTAACGCGTTCCGTATCGCGCGCAGCGCGTCCGGCGTGACGAGCCTGACCTGCGGCAACGGCGGCCAGGCCGTTGGCACCGCGCTGACCGGTCCCGGCCAGGACGGATGTCCGACCAACGGGCAGTGGGGCTAGCCACAGCTAGCAC
>JALZKA010000089.1 GCA_030859475.1 Actinomycetota bacterium | reverse complement strand
GGGCGTGCCCTCGGGGGGTCCGGTCGGAGTGCCCTCGGGCGGTCCGCTGGGCGTGCCGTCGGGAGGGCCGCCACCGGGGCGCAACTCGGCACACGCTGCGGCCGGGTTGGTCACGCCGGCCTCGGCATTGGCCGCTACGCACCTGCCGAACGAGCTCGCGTGCTCGGCGACGCACTCACCGAACGAGCCATCCGCTTTGCTCTCTTCGCCGCAGAGCTCATCGAAGCGACTGTCACCGGCGCCGTCGTTGTCATTCCCGTTGCCCGCACGCGCCGGCGGGCCTGGCTGCAAGTCATCGCATTCAGCCGCCGGGTTCTCGGCGCCTGCCTCCGACGCGGCGCTGACACACTCGCCGTAGGCGCTGCCGGCCTGCGGGTCAACCGCCGGCTCACCGCCCCCGGTTTGGGCGATCGCAACTGCCCCGGCGGCGAGCACCGCAGCGACAGTCGCGAACAGAACTGCTCTCAATCTGTCTGACATCTATGTCCTTTCATTTGCCGGCTTGCCCATTCTGGGCTCGCCAATTACCGGTTTCCGATTTGAGTTCGTCCAAGTCCCGTGGTGCGCCCTGAGAGGATGATGGGTCGATGAAAGTGCGGTCTGCGCCGCCACCGCCCGGCAGGTCGCCGCGCGGGCCGTCTGACGCGTCCGGATAGAGCCCGCCTGGCGTGTCCGGGGGAGGCTCGCTCGGGCTGGGCCCGCCAGGCGTTTGCCCGCTGCCACTGCTTGGCGTGTCCGGGGATGGATCACCCGCGGCGCCTCGCCTGCTGGTGGGCTCGTCGACCGACCCGCTCGAGCGGGTCGTCCCCTGCGAATCCGGCGCTTGTGAATCGGCTCCGTGCTCGGCTGGACGGCCGCGAGCGTCCCGGCCCGTTTCCGGCTTGCGGGAGTGGCCCGTTTCGACATCATCCGCTTGGTTCGGCAGTGCCACCCCGATCGCCTCGAAGGCCGCTTCGACTGGCTCGGGAAGCCTGACTCCGGCCACGGCCAGGGCGACGCTGGTGATGGGCACGGCAATCGCGACGCCGACGACCTTTGCGGCGAGGTGCGCGCGCGGGTCTCGCATGAGCTGCGGCGCGGCCAGCCGGGTATGCCGGTGAATCGCTTCGTCGCTTGTGGCGAGCCGGCTCGCGAGCACGATCGCATCCAGCTGACGGGCCCGAGCCTCATCCTGGGGAGCAGCCCGCAGGCGCTCGGCCAGCGGCCGCAGGATGGCTGCCAGATCATTGGTCGCAGGTCCCGCCCACTCGCCCGCTTCCCTGCCGCTCATGAGGTCCATCTGCCCTACACAGCGACGGCGGCGGCGAAAGGGTTACGCGCTCGGATCAGCGTCGACTTCGAGTTGCGCCTGTAGCCGAGCCAGGCCGCGCCGCTGAAGAGCCTTGACGGCACCGGGCCGCTTCCCCAGCGCCCGCGCCGTCTCCTCGATCGTCAGATCCGAGAAGAGCCGCAGAATCAGGACGTCCCGCTGGCTCGGGCGCAGCTCGCGGATCAGGCGCAGCACGCGTTCGTCGGCGATCCGGTCGAGCGCGTCCTGCTCCGCGTCCCCGCTGCCGGCGGCGGCCGCGATCGATTCCGGCGAGCTGGGCACGACCGGTCGGCGCCGCCGATACCGCGCATCGTCGATCAGCCGGTTGCGCGCGATCCGGAAGACCCAGCCGCGCAGGTCGTCATAGCCACCCTTGAACCCAGGCAAATCGCGCGCCACCTGCACCATTACTTCGCCAAGGAGGTCCTCCGCCTCGGGCGCCCCGCGGGCTCGCAGGAAGGCCAGCAAGGCGGGGGCCAGCTCGCTGTAGATGGCCGCCCAGGCATCGGCATCGCCGCTGCGAGCAGTTTCCAGAATGCGATCCTCCCCGGGCCCTGCGCTTCGCCCGCGGTCCGCGAACCGTTTCGGGGACATCAGGTCAGCGTACGACTGGACGAGCAATCTGCCCGATCAGGCATACGATCCGCTCGTGATGAATGGCTGGGGAGAGCGAGAGCCATCAGGACGCGCGGTGTCCCTGCTCGCGATTGCTGGATGGGGCACGGCGCTGGCGTCGCTTCTGCTTGCGGGCGCAGCGGGTGCCCCCTACCTCGAGGCCGAGGGCGTCAACCCCTGGATCGTGGTCTTTGCCGCCGGCCTCATGACGGGGCTGATCGCGTTCCCCTTCGGCTTCGAAGCCCGGCTACGCGACAGCTACCCGGATCGCGACAAGCGCTGGGAAGTGTCGATGCTGGCATGGGGCGCGGTGTCGATCGGCATCCTGATCGTTGGATTCGCAGCCGGCTTCGACACGGGGACCCTCGGTGGAGCCGCAGGCTTGATCGCCGCGATCGAGGCGGGGATCGTGGTGGTCGTGATCGTGATGTGGTTGTTGGCGGGGGGCTGAGCCGCGGAAAGCTTCAGCGGCCCGGGGGGCTACACCGCCGTACACCGCCGTACGACGGCCTGTCCGCCACGAGACCCTCCCCCTGCGCCACGCTGCCATTTTCATCCGGGGGCCGGGTGCGATTGGCAGCGTCGTCGGTCCGGCAGGTTCCTGACTGTCCCGGGCAGCCTCCTGGCGGGGCAGGCAGCGCCGATATAAACTCCCGATTGACCTGTCAGTCAAACTCCCGCCGATTGCCACTTGACCGCCAAGGCACCACCCTCAGACCGCCGCCGCCAGATCCTCGATGCCGCGATTCGTGTCTTCGCCCGGCAGGGCTTCCACGCCAGCCGCGTGGCGGACATCGCCGACGAGGCGGGGGTGGCGTATGGCCTCGTGTACCACTACTTCCGCTCGAAGGGGCAGGTGATGACGGAGCTCTTCACCGAGCGCTGGTCCCTGTTGCTGGCGGCGATCGACGAGGCGGACAGGCGCGACATCTCGCCACGCGAGAAGCTGGACGCGGTCGCCGGTTTCATCATCGAGTCCTATCGTCGCGATCCGGAGCTGATGCAGGTCATCATCGTCGAGGTCACGCGCGCCGCGAACTCGTTCGGTCGTACGCACCTGCCGGAGATCAACCGGGCGTACGAATCGATCGCGAAGATCGTCTCCGACGCCCAGGTCTCCGGCGAGTTCCGCCCGGAGGTGGACCCCCAGCTTGCGTCGATGTGGTTCTACGGCGCGATCGAGCAGCTTCTGTCAGCCTGGATCTTCGAGCTGATCCCCGCGGGCGAGGGCGACTTCGATCGCGCCCGGGAGATGCTTGTCGCGAACGTCTGCGGTGGTCTTGAGATCGCGTAGTGCCCCGGACTTGATTTACTGCCCGCGTTAGCGGGGATATGGAGACACGTGGATAACGACATCGTCAGACGCTTGATCTGGACCGGCCTTGTCGCAGGGCTTTCCGCCCTAGCTGGAGTCGTCGCGACGAAGCTCGCCACCAAGATCTACATTCGCGCCTTCAATGAGGATCCGCCCGAGTGACCCCGGGGCCGAGGCCATCCATGCCCCGAGGCGACGACCGCAGCGTCGGCGAGATGGTGCTCGACGTCTCGGAGCGGGTCTCGTTCCTCGTCCGCGAAGAGATCGAGCTTGCGAAGACCGAGGTCATTGAAAAGGGCACCAAGCTGGTCAAGGGCTCGGTCGTCGGCATCGTCGCCGGCGTCTTCGCTCTGCTTGGTCTCGCGATGCTGATGCACGCCTTCGCCTGGCTCCTCAACGACCTGTTCTTCGGCGAGACGATCTGGCTCGGCTTCCTCGTCGAGGCCGTCGTCTGGTTCCTGATCGCCGCGATCGCCGGGCTCTTCGCTTATCGGTCCGTCAAGTCGGGCTCGCCGCCGGCGCCAACGATGGCAATCCAGGAGGCGAAGGAGATCCGCGGGGCGCTCGAAGGGCCGGAAGCATGACCGACGACTTCGAACTGACCCCTCGCTATGAGGGCGGGATCGAGCGCACCCAGCCGCCGGTGCGCCCCGCGCCCGGCACCCGGTCCGCCGAGGAGATCCGCTCCGACATCGTGCGCGAGCGCCAGGAGCTTGGCCGCTCCGTCGAAGCGCTTCGCGGCCGGGTCACGGAGCTCACGGACTGGCGCCGGCAGGCGCGCGAGCACAAGCGGGAGCTCATCATCGGCGCGGTCGTGGTCGGCTTCGCGGTCGGCGCGCGCATGGCGCTTCGCCGCCGTTAGCCGTCGTCGCGCTAGTAGGCCGGCTCGAGCAGGGCCGGGGCGATGCCGCCCACCCCGAGAAGGCCGGGCCCGATATGGGCGCCGATCACGGGGCCGACCTCGCTGACGAAAACTGGATCCGAGCCAAAGATCTGGCGGCACTCGTCGACGAGGTGCCGCGCCGTCTCGTGGTCGTGGATGTGCTGGACAACCCATGCGGTGGCGCCCGCGTCGTGGCGCTCGCGCCCGAAGGCCACCATCCGCTCGAAGGCCCGGCGGCGGGTCCGCACGCGCTCGACCGGCGTGATCTCCTCCTCGAGCGTCAGGATGGGCTTGATCTGGAGAGCGGATCCCATCCAAGCCTGAGCCGCGCCGATGCGCCCGCCCTTGCGCAGGTACTCCAGCGTGTCGATCGCGAACCACATCTTGAGCCCGTCGCGCGCGCGCTCGGCGGCCGCGAGGACCTTGTCGCCGGGCATGCCCGCGGCGCAGGCGTTGGCTGCGGCCAAAACGACCAAGCCGGTGCCTCCCGCAGCGGAGCGACTGTCGTAGACGTGGATTCGCTCGCCGCCTTTCCCGTCGGCGGTGAGCTGCTCCTTCGCCTGCATGGCCGCGGCGAAAGTGCCGGAGATTCCGGCGGAGAGGTGGATCGAGACGACGTCGCACCCCCCCTCCAGCAGGGGCTGGTAGACCTCAATGAAGTCCCCGACGGAGGGCTGCGACGTGGTCGCGCTCGTCCCGCTGCGGCGTAGGCGCTCGTAGAACTCGTCGTACTCCGCCGCCTCGATCTCACTCTCGCGCTTCTCGACTCCGTCAAGCGTCACGTAAAGGGAAACCCGGTGGATTCCGTGCTCGGCGATCACGGCGTCCGGCAGATATGAGGTCGTGTCGGTCACCACCGCTGTCTGGGAATCGCTTAACACGGGTAGAGCTTGTAGCAGTTCGCCCGCCTCTACGATGGGCGGTCATGACATCGACTTTGGTAACCGGGGCGAGCGGCTTCGTCGGGTCACATGTCGCGCGCGCCCTCGCGGGTCGCGGCGACGAGCTGCGCCTCATGGCTCGCCGCGGCTCGAGCCTCGATCATCTGGGCGACCTCGATTTCGAGCGGGCGACGGGCGACATCCGCGATCGCAGGGCCGTACGCAGGGCGATGGCCGGGGTCGAGCGGGTCTTTCATGTCGCCGGGCGGACCTCGCTGCGTCCCGAGGACCGCGCGGCGGTCTTCGAGGCCAATGTGCGTGGCGCGCGGGTCATCTTCGAATCCGCGCTGGAGGCAGGCGTCGAGCGCGTGGTGCACACGTCCTCGGTTGGGGCGATCGGGGTCGCGCCATCACGCGAGAAAGCGATCGACGAATCCGCCGTTTTCGACATCGGTCACCTCGGGATCGCCTACGTCAACTCGAAGCACGAGGCGGAGCTCGAGGCCCTTCGGGCGTGTGCACGAGGCCTCGACGTGGTCATCGTCAACCCCTCGTTCGCGCTTGGCCCCAACGCTCCAAGCGGAAGCTCGATGGGGCTGGTCAAGCGCTTTCTCCTCCGCAGGATCCCTGCTTACGTGAACGGCGGGCTCAACATCGTCGATGTTCGTGACGTCGCCCAAGGCCACCTGCTTGCCGATGTCAAGGGCGTCGCTGGCGAGCGCTACATCCTGTCGGGCCGCAACTTCACCCTCGACCGCCTGTTCGCGGATCTCGCCCGGATCTCCGGTGTCGAGCCGCCCGCCGTGAAGCTTCCGGGCCAGATCCTGGCCGGAATGCTTGCCGCAGGCTCAATGGCCCGGCTGCCGGTGCCGTCGAGCGCCGACGAGGTCCGCTCGGGGATGCTCTGGTGGAACTACCGCAATACGCGCGCCAAGCAGGAGCTGGGATTCAAGCCGCGGCCGCAAGAGGAAACGCTGGAGGCCGCGGTTGCCTGGCAGGCCGCCCAGCTCGGCGACCGCGTCGCCAGGGCCGGCGGCGCCGAGCGGTTGGCGATGGGCGTTCTGGACATGGCGATGCGCCTGGGTGAGCGGGTCACCGGCCGATGATCCAAGCCAAGCGCGGAGCTGAGCCGGGGGTCGTGCTCTACCGCTGCCCGACCCGCACAAACTTCCTGTGTCCGTGCGGTGCAGCCGAGCGCAAGCTGAAGAAGCTGGGGATCGATCACAGAACCGAGCGGGTCCCATACCGCCGCGCCCAGCGGCCCGAGGTCGAGGAGCTGACCGGACAGCGACGCGTCCCCTTGCTCGTCGACGGGGAAGAGATCGTTCACGACTCGAAGCGGATCGTGGAGTACCTGGACCATGTCTACGGCGAGAACCGGTGAGGTTCGTTGACCCGGGCTATACAATCTGAAGCGATGGAAACACCGCAAGCAGCCGTGACGCTTACCGACGCCGCAGCCTCGAAGATCCGGGAGCTGACCGCGCCGGGCGCGGCTGCGTCTGAACAGGCGCTGCGGATCGCCGTTCGCGGGGGCGGCTGTTCCGGCTTTCAGTACTCGCTGGCGCTCGACAAGCCGAAGGACGACGACAACGTCTTCGAGCACGATGGGATCGCCGTCGTCGTCGACAAGGTTTCGATGCAGTTCGTGTTCGGGTCCGAGGTCGACTACGTCGACGGGCTCCAAGGCGCCGGCTTCACGGTCAACAACCCGAATGTGGTCGCTGCCTGCGGCTGTGGTTCGTCCTTCCAGGTGAAGGATGAGGCGCCCGGCGAGACCGCGGCCGTCTAGGCCGCTCCGCGCGCAAAGCGAGGGCTTTCAATGGCCATCGTCCAGGCCTCCGGCCTCGAGAAGCATTTTGGCGACCGCACGCTCCTGAGCGAGGTCTCATTCCGCCTGGAGCGGGGCAGCCGTATGGCCCTGTCTGGCCAGAACGGGACCGGCAAGACCACGCTCCTGCGAATCGTCGCGGGTGAGATGTCCCCGGACGCGGGGGCGCTTTCGCTGGCAAAGGGGGCTCGGGTGGTTCTCCACGACCAGCGCCCGCCGCGTGAGCTCGGCGTCTCCCTGGGTGACCACGTGGTGGGTGGCCTGGGTTGGGTGCTGGAGATTGAACGGCGCATGGCCAAGCTTGAGGCGCGGATGGCCGACCGCGCGGATGCTGCCACCCTGGCTTCGTACGCGGAAGCGCAAACCGCCTTCGAGCTGGCGGGTGGCTACCGCTGGCGCGAGGACGCGCGGGGGACCGTTCGCGGGCTTGGCTTCAGCCGCGACGACCTGGAACGGGACCTGGGCAGCTTCTCCGGCGGCGAGCTCACACGAGCGTCACTGGCGCGAGCCCTTGCGGCGAAGCCGGATTTGCTGCTGCTCGACGAGCCCACCAACCATCTGGATATCGAGTCGCTTGAGTGGCTTGAGGACTACCTGCTGGGCATTGACGCCGCGGTCGTCCTGGTTGCCCACGACCGCTGGTTCCTGGAAGCCGTCGGCAACTCGGTCTTGGAGCTGGGCCAGAGCACGAATGGCCGCGCCCGGTTCTTCGCCGGGCCCTGGCACGAATGGCGGATCGAAAAAGCACGGCGCGAGCTTGCGCTCGAACGGGACTCGGCCCGCCGCGAGGCCGACATCGCGCGCCTCGAGCGTTTCGTCGAGCGCTTCCGGGCCAAGGCCACGAAGGCGCGTCAGGCGAAGGCGAAGGCGAGGCAGGTTGACCGCATCAAGCGCGAGGCGCCGCGCGTCGATCGGTCATCGAACCGCGCGCTGTCGTTTCGCTTCGGTGAGGCGACTCGCTCCGGGCGGGTGGTGCTGGAGCTGACGGGTGCGACTCTGCGAGCGGGGAAGAAGACCCTCCTGACTGAGTCGGATATCTGGCTCGAGTCGGGCGAGCACGTGTGCCTGATCGGCCCGAACGGCGCCGGCAAGTCGACGCTCCTGCGAGTCCTGATCGGCGAGGCGGAACCAGTTGCGGGAAAGCTCCGCACCGGGTCCAACGTCCACCTGTCGCATCTGCGCCAGCACTCCGAAACGCCGCACCAGGACGGGCTGACGGCCTTGGGCTACGCGCAGCGACAGACCGGGTTGTCGGAGGGCAAGACGCGAGGACTGCTCGGGCAGTTCCTCTTCTCCGGCGACGACGCCCTGAAGCTCATGAGCCAGCTCTCGGGCGGTGAATCTCAGCGACTTGCCTTGGCGATCCTCGTCTCGTCCGAGGCCAATGTCCTGATCCTCGACGAGCCCACCAACCACCTGGACGTCGAAAGCCGGGAGGCGCTCGAGGATGCGCTGGCGCAGTTCCGGGGCACCCTGCTCCTGGTCTCGCACGACCGGGCCCTGCTGGAGGCGGTGGGATCGCGGACCGTCGCGTTCGAGGATCGCAAGCTTCGTGACTATCCCGGCGGCTGGGCCGAGTATCGAGTGGCCCGCGAAGAGGCGCGCGAGCGCGAAGCGGCTGCGGAGGGCCATCCCGGCGGAGGACCCGCGGCGGCGGCGACTCGCGGAAAGGAAGCGCGCCGCGCGCGAGCGAAGACCCGCGCGGCGGCCGCCGTGACGAGCAAGCTGGAAAGCCAAGTGGAAGCGGCGGAAGCGCGCCTTGCGGCCCTCGAGGCGGAGCTTGCCGACCCGGCGTCGTGGAATGACCCGCGGACGGCGGAACGTTCGGCTCGACGGCACGCCGCGGCGAAGCGCGAGGTTGCCGACCTGACGTCGCGCTGGGAAGCGACGCTGGACGGGTAGATACCGGCCGTTACCGGTCGAGTTGCATCGGTGGGCTTGTCTGCGACCCGCCGGGCAGGATTCGGTCGGCCTCGGGAATCTCAGCGTCCGGCTGCTCGACCTCGAGCACCTCCGCCAGCTCGCCT
>JALZKA010000088.1 GCA_030859475.1 Actinomycetota bacterium | reverse complement strand
GCGCCGCTGGTGGTCGTCGCCGACTGCCTGCCGGAGGCGCTCAGCGGCCCGGAGGGGGTCGCGATGCTCCACTGCGGCTGGCGCGGCCTGGCTGCCGGGATCATCGACCGCGGCGTCCGGCAGACCGGCGCCACCGCCGCAGCCATCGGGCCCGGGATCGGCCGATGCTGCTTCGAGGTCGGTCCGGAGGTCCTTGAGCCGTTCGCCTCGCTGGGCCCCGGTGTGGCAGAAGGTCGCATGCTCGACCTGCCGGAGGTCGCTGAGCGGCAACTGCGTGCCGCGGGTGTGGAGGCAATCGAGCGATCGGAGCTCTGCACCTCATGCAACCCGAAGTTGTTCTTCTCCCACCGCCGCGACCGCGGAATAACGGGTCGCCAGGCCGGGATCGCGTGGCGATGCCAGGCCTGATCGGCGACATCGATCCCGCCGTCGTGCGCGCCAACCTGGATGGCGTTCGTGCCCGGGCCGGGCCGGGAGTCCGGATCCTCGTCGCCACCAAGTATGTGCCGGTCGAGGCGATGGGCCTCCTCGCCGAAGCTGGCGTGGAGCTGGTCGGCGAGAACCGCGCCCAAGACCTGCGCGCAAAGCAGGAGCTTCACGGCGAGCGGTTCGAATGGCACTTCATCGGAGCTCTCCAGAGCCGGAAGGTCCAGGAGATCGCGCCCAGAGTCAAGCTGATCCACTCCGTCGCGAGCGACTCGGTCCTGCGCCGCCTCGCCACCGCACAGCCGAACCGCCCCGAGGTCCTGATTCAGGTGAACGTCGCCGGCGAGGAGCAAAAGGCGGGGATCCTGCCCGCGGAGCTGGGCGGGTTCATCGCCCGCTGTCCGGCTCCGGTCATCGGCTTGATGACGATGCCGCCGGTTACCCACGACCCCGAGTCATCCCGTCCGCACTTCGCGAAGCTCGCGGAATTGGCTTCCGAGCACGGGCTGGCGGAGCTCTCGATGGGCACGTCACAGGACTGGCCCGTGGCCATTTCGGAGGGCGCGACAATCATCCGCCTCGGTGCCACGGTTCTCAAGGGGCAGAACGGGGCATAATTCCCAAGATCACCGAAGATCGGCCTGGGCGAAGGAATCGCGGCCCCGGAAGCGAAGAAACGGCACTGAATGGCACTCAGAGACACATGGCACCGCGCACTCGTCTATTTCGGCCTTGCCGAGGACCACGAATACCACGAGGCTGACCTCTACGAGCCGGAGACCGCAACCCACGGGGCGACCTCGGGTTATGAGTCCGCGCCCCGCTCGGCATCGGTCAGCCGCCTCGGCGATCGCCGCCGCAGCCAGAACGAGATCGACGACATCTTCGGCGACGACGAGCCCGCGCCTCGCGGCCGCTCGCTTCGTCCGGTTGCCAACGGCGGCGCCGACGTCCGCGTCCATCTGGTCAACCCGACGAGCTTCAATGACGCACAGGAAGTGGCCGACGGCTTCAAGCGCGACGTGCCGGTGATCCTCAATCTGCAGACGACCGACTCCGAGCTTGCCAAGCGCTTGATCGATTTCGCTTCAGGGCTCACGTATGCCCTCGACGGCGGCATGCAGAAGGTCGCCGAGAAGACCTTCATGCTCACCCCTCGGAACGTCGAGGTCTCGGCCGAGCAGACGGCGCAGCTCGTCGAGAAGGGCTTCTTCAACCAGTCCTAGTACCTTGCGGCCGATGAGGATCGGCTTCGCAGGAGCGGGAAGCATGGCAACCGCAATGGCCCGCGGGTGGGCCCGGACCGACACGCCGCCCCGGATGCTGTTCTGCGACCTGGACGCGGATCGGGCGGCGACTCTGGCCCGCGAAACGGATGGGGAGACCCGCGGCGATCTGAGTTCGCTCCGCGACGACTCGGACATCCTCTTGCTGGCCGTCAAACCGGCGGCCCTGGAGAGCGTGGCCTCGGAGCTCTCAGGCGAGGCGCCCGCGATCCTGTCGGTGATGGCGGCCACGACCCTGGCGCAGCTCGACGCCGCCTTCCCTGGGGTGCCGGCACTGCGAGCGATGCCGAACCAGCCGGCAGAGGTCGGCCGCGGCGTGCTTTGCTATGCACGCCCGGATGACTTTCCCGACGAACTCGGAGGGGAGCTTGTGGCGCTCCTGGGCGCGCTGGGCAACGCCATCGAGCTGCCCGAGGACCGCATCGACGCGGCGATGGCGGTCATGTCGTGCGCTCCGGCCTACGTAGCGTCGTTCGCGGAGGCGCTCGCTGATGCGGGAGCACGCGATGGCCTGGAACCTGCCCTGTCGCTCGAGCTTGTCGCCGGTACCCTCGAAGGGACGGCGGAGCTCCTGCGCGAGCGCGACCCGGAATCGATTCGCCGCTCGGTCGCGCCACCCGGCGGTGCCACCGAGGCGGGCCTCAAGGCACTCGAAGCGGGCGGCTTCGAAGCGGCAATCGCCGCCGCCGTCGCGGCCTCGCTGGAGCGCTTCCGTTGAGCCCGCTCCTGGCCCTTTCCCGGGACGATGTCGCGCAGTACGTTGACGCTCTTTTCACCGTCTATCTGATCCTGATCCTGGTCCGGATCGTCCTGTCGTGGATCCAGCAGGCCCGGCCGCTGCCGTACAACCTGACCCTGCGTGCTGTCGTCGGCTTCGTCGAAAGCTCGGTTGATCCGTACCTGAACCTCTTTCGTCGCGTCATCCCGCCGATCGGCGCCGGCGGAATGGCGATCGACCTCAGCCCGATCCTCGCCATCATCGTGCTGGTCATCGTGCAGTCGATCGTCGTCGGCGCGATCGCCGGGTGAGCGCCAAAGCCGCCTGGGCGCGACTCGCGGTCCTCGCGCTCGCGGTGCTGGCACTCGATCAGCTGACGAAGGCAGTGGTGGTCGGTTCGATCGAGCAGGGCGAGCGGAGCGAGGTCCTGCCTTTCCTGGACTTCGTCCACGTGCGAAACGAAGGCGTCGCTTTCGGGCTTCTGGACGGTGCCGGCCAGGCGCTGGTCATGACCGTCACGCTGATCGCGATCGGCCTTGTCGGGGCCTGGTTTGCGGTCAAGCCCACCCGCCCGGGGGCCTGGTTGGCAATCGGCTTCCTGGCCGGGGGCGCGATCGGGAACCTGATCGACCGGTTCGCCCGCGATGCCGTCGTCGACTTCCTCGACCTGCCGGCCTGGCCGTCGTTCAACGTCGCGGATATCGCGATCACGGCTGGGGTCGTCCTGCTGGTGCTCGCGATGCTCAAAGAGCCTCGCGCCGGCGAATGAGCGCCGAGCTCATCGTCTACTCCGACGATCACCTGGCGGTGGTCTCGAAGCCGGCCGGCTTGGTGGTCCACGCCGCGCCTGGCCACCGTGGGGAGACCCTGGTCAGCGTCCTGGGTGCGCTGCTGGGCGGCGGCGAGGACCCGATCCGCCCCGGCATCGTCCACCGCCTCGACCGCGACACCTCAGGTTTGATGATCGTGGCCCGGACCGACGAGGCGCACCGCGCGGTGGCGGCCGCGATCAAGGAGCGCCATGTCGATCGCGAGTACCTGGCACTGGTCTCCGGCAGGCCCCGATCGCGCAGGGGCACGATCGACGCGCCCCTGGGCCGCGACTATCGCCGACCTGAGCGCCGGGCTGTCGGCGGGCGCGGGGCCCGTGACGCTCGCACGCACTTCGAGGTTGTCGAAGAAGTGGGGCCCGACACGCTGGTCAAGGCGAAGCTCGAAACGGGCCGCACCCATCAGATCCGCGCGCACTTCGCGGCGATCGGCCACCCGGTGATCGGGGACGGGCGCTACGGCGGCCCGCGCCGCTACGGACTGGAGCGCCACTTCCTCCACAGCGCGAGGCTCGGCTTTGAGCATCCGGCGAGTGGCGAGCGCCTTGAGTTCAAGGCGGAGCTGCCCGATGACTTGGCGGCAGCGCTGATTCGCGCACGCGATGCCCAGTGACGCCCCACTACAATCCTCCGCGTCCAGTAATCGACCCCGTGGAACAAGGATCCCGAGGGCCCTGCCCGGCGTTGGCGTCGTTCGACACCTAAGAGCCGGGTCCCTCATATCCCCGCGGTAATCCAACCGAAGTTCGAAGGGAACAACTTAGATGTCCGAACCCGGAGTCAAGGAGCTGCTTCAGGCCGGCCTGCATTTCGGCCACCAGACGCGGCGATGGAACCCACGCATGCGCCCCTACATCCACGGGGAGCACGACGGGATCCACATCATCGACCTCTTGCAGACCGAGCACCTGCTGGCCGAGGCGACGCGCTTCGCTGCCGAGATCGCAGCCCGTGGCGGCACCGTGCTGTTCGTCGGGACCAAGAAGCAGGCGCGCGACTCGATCAAGGAGTGGGCGGACGCCTCCGGCATGCCCTATGTGAACCAGCGCTGGCTCGGCGGGCTTCTGACCAACTTCAACACGATGGCCAAGCGGATCGACAAGCTCCATGAGCTGACGGAGCTGAAGCAGGACGGACGCCTGGAGCTGCTCCCGACGAAGGAGCGAATGGCGCGCGAGGCCGAGCTCCTGAAGCTCGAGTACAACCTGGGCGGCGTTCGCGACATGAAGCGGACGCCCGACGTCGTCGTGGTCATCGACCTGAAGACCGAGGCGATCGCCGTCGCCGAGGCCAAGCGCCTGCGCCTGCCGATCATCGGCCTCGTGGACTCGAACGTCGATCCCGTGCCCGTTGACTTCCCGGTGCCCGGCAACGACGACGCGATCCGCTCATGCTCGCTTGTGATCGGCACGATCGGCGCCGCGGTCAAGGACGCCGCAGGCGGCTGGCGCGAAGCCGAAGCCAAGCGCCGGGCGGAGGAGGAGGCGCGCCGTCAACGCGAGGCCGAGGAGAAGGCGAAGCGCGAGGCGGAGGAGAAGGCACGCCGCGAAGCAGCGGAGGCCGCGGAAGCGGAAGCGGAAGCCGCGGCCACGCCCCAGGCGCAGCGCCAACCCCCGCAGGCTCCCGCGCAGCCACCTCCACCTCCAGCTCCGGCTCCACCTCCGGCCGCTCCCGCGGCGCCCGCCAAGCCCGCGATCCCGGATCACCCGCAGGCGATCCCCGCCGACGATCCGAAGCCGGCGATCCCGGACCAGCCGCAGGCGGTCCCGGCCGGCGATCAGCCCGAAGCGCCGGCGCCAGGCGAATCCGCGGACGCCGATCCCCCCGAGGTCTCGAGCACCGAGGAGGCGAGCTGATGGCGGTCACCGCCAGGGACGTCAAGTCTCTGCGCGAGCGGACCGGCGCCGCGATGATGGACTGCAAGGCGGCGCTGTCCGAAGCCGACGGCGACATCGACAAGGCGATCGAGATCCTCCGCGTCAAGGGCCAGGCATCGGCGGCCAAGCGATCCGGTCGGTCGACCAGCGAGGGCACGGTTGCCTCCTACATTCACGCCAACGGCAAGGTGGGCGTCATGGTCGAGGTCCAGTGCGAGACCGACTTCGTCGCCAAGAACGAGGACTTCCAGGAGTTCGCGCGCGAAGTCGCGCTCCACGTCGCGGGCGCGCCGGCGGTCCCCGCCTACGTGTCCGCGGACGAGATCCCCGAGGAAGCGAAGGAGGCGGAGCGCAGGGTGTTCACCGCCAAGGCCGCCGAGGAAGGCAAGCCGGAGCACATCGTCGGGAAGATCGTCGATGGCCAGCTTCGCAACTGGTCCAAGCAGGTTGCCCTGCTCGAGCAGGAGCACATTCGCGGCGACCGCTACGAAGGCAAGACGATCGAGAAGATCCGCGAGGAGCTCGCCGCCAAGACAGGCGAGAACATCCGGATCGCCCGCTTCGCCCGTTTCGCGGTGGGCGAGGACGCCGGTCGACCCGGCGAATAGGCTCCCAGCCGTGTCCGAGCCTCAGTTCAAGCGGATCATGCTGAAGCTCTCCGGGGAGGCCCTGATGGGTCCGCTGGATTACGGGACGGACCCGGAGCGGATCCGGGCGATCGCGAGCCAGGTCCACGACGTGGCGAAGAGCGGCGTCGAGGTCGCCGTCGTGGTGGGGGCGGGCAACATCTACCGCGGCTTGCAAGGCGCGGCCGCAGGCATGGACCGCGCGACCGCCGACTACATGGGGATGCTCGCCACCGTCCTCAACGCCCTGACGCTTCAGGACGCCCTCGAGCGGGCGGGCACCTACACGCGGGTCGTCTCAGCGATCGAGGTGACCGAGGTGTGCGAGCCGTACATCCGGCGGCGCGCAATCCGCCACCTGGAGAAGGGCCGGGTGGTGATCTTCGCTGCCGGCACGGGTAACCCGTTCTTCACGACCGACACGGCCGCGGCGCTGCGCGCCCTCGAGATCCACGCCGACGCGATCCTGATGGCCAAGCACGGGGTGGAGGGCGTCTACGACTCGGATCCCACGACCAACCCGGATGCCGCGTTCCTCCCCGAGGTCAGCCACATGGAGGCGATCGAGAAGGGGCTGGGCGTGATGGACTCGACCGCGCTGTCGCTGTGCATGGATAACGGCCTGCCGATCCACGTCTTCAACCTCGCCGACGAGCGCAACATCGAGCGGATCATCCGCGGCGAGCGGGTGGGAACGATCGTCGGGGCCGCGACGGCATAGGATCGGCCCATGGCCCCCGACGAGGAGATGACCGACGCCCTGCTGGACGATGCGGAGGAGCGGATGGAGAAGTCCGTCGAGTCCTTTCGCAACGAACTTGCCACGGTTCGCACCGGGCGCGCCTCGCCGCACCTCTTGGACCGGGTCGTCGTCGACTACTACGGCGCCGAGACGCCGCTGAAGCAGCTCGCTAACGTCGCGGCGTCCGACGCCCGGCTCCTGACGCTCACGCCGTACGACAAGAACGCGATCGGCCTGATCGAGAAGGCGATCCAGGAGTCCGATCTTGGCTTGACCCCCAACAACGACGGCAACGTGATCCGCCTCCAGATCCCCGACCTGACCGAGGATCGGCGCAAGGAGCTGGTCAGGGTGGTCCACGGTGTCGCCGAGGGTGGCAAGGTATCGGTCCGCAACGTGCGCCGCGACGTCATGCAGGATCTCCGCGATCTGAAGAAATCGGGCGACGTCGGCGAGGACGACGAGCGCCGGGCCGAGTCCGAGCTGCAGCGGCTGACGGATGAGGCGACGAAGGAGATCGACGACTTGCTGGCGGCCAAGGAATCGGAGATCCTGGAGGTTTGACCGCATCGGGCGGCGCACCCCGCTACGTCGCGATCATCACCGACGGCAATGGGCGCTGGGCCGCCCAGCGGGACTTGCCGGCGATCGAGGGGCACCGCGCCGGGGCCGACGTGGTCAAGGAGCGGCTGCGCGACGCTGCGCGCCTGGGGGTATCCGAGCTGACCGTCTTCTCGTTTTCGACGGAGAATTGGAGGCGCTCCGAGGACGAGGTTGGCGGGCTAATGCAGATGTTCGCCGAGCGGATCGAGTCGGAGACGCCCGAGCTGGACGCCGAAGGCGTGCGGATGCGCTTCATCGGGCGCCGCCTCGGGGTCGCCCGAGACCTGGTCGAACGCATGGAATGGGCCGAGCGAACGACGAAGGACAACCAGCGCATCACGCTGTTCGTCGCCTTCAACTACGGAGGTCGCGCGGAGATCGTCGACGCCGCCCGCGCCTTCGACGGGGAGTCCGAGGAGGACTTCCGGCGGCACCTCTACGCGCCGGATATGCACGACCCGGACCTGCTGATTCGCACCAGCGGCGAACAGCGGATCTCGAACTATCTGCTCTGGCAGTGCGCCTACTCCGAGTTCGTCTTCCGCGACGAGCTTTGGCCCGACTTCGGCCGAGAAGCCTTCGAGGCATCACTCGCCACCTACGAGCAGCGCCGGCGACGTTTCGGTTCGCGGTAGGTTGACCCCGTGAGCACGCCCGACCGGACCCGAGGGCGACGAGTACGCCGGCCGCCGAGCCAAAGCCCGGGACGCCGGCGCCCACCTTCCGCGGGCGGCCGCCCGCCGTCGCGCCCGGCACCGAAGCCGATGTCGGAGACAACCCTGCGGGTCCTGTGGGCGATTCCCTGGGCCGCGTTTGCGATCACGATCATCGCCGCCGGTGGGGGCATCTTCGCGATCGCGATCGCGATCATCGCCGCGGTCTGCATCGGCGAGCTGTTCAACATGGCTCGCGCGGCGAGGCCACTCGCGGGCGCCGCGATCCTGGCCGCCTTCGGGCTGATCGCCGCGGCTTACTTCGGCGATCAGTTTCAGATGCTCTTAGCCCTGGTGGCGAGCTTCCCACTCCTGTTCGCCTTCGTCGTGATGCGTGGGACGACCCAAGGCGTAACCGCATCGGTGGCCGTAACCGTTCTGGGTATCGTCTGGGTCGGCCTTCCCTTCGCCCACGCGGTCCTGTTGCGCGAGCTCCCCGAACACGGCGGCGCGCTCCTCGTCGATGTCCTTGTCGCGACGATCGTCGCCGACACCGCCGCCTACGTGGGCGGGCGCGCCTTCGGCCGCCACTCCCTGTCGCCCGCGATCTCCCCGAACAAGACGGTCGAGGGGCTCGCCTTCGGTCTCCTGGGCGGCGTCGCCGGCTTTTGGTTCGCAGGGCTCTATCAGGACTGGCTGCCCGGCACGGACGCCCTGATCATGGGCGCGGTAGTTGCGCTCGTCGCGCCGATCGGCGACTTGTTCGAGTCGATGGTGAAGCGCGACCTGAGGGTTAAGGACTCAGGCAAGGCAGTGGGGCCGCACGGCGGCTTGCTCGACCGACTCGATTCGGTGCTCTTCACGATCGTCGCCGGGTACTACCTCTCGATCTGGCTGGTGTACTGACGGCCACTGCCCCCGTTCACATCGAACGTCCCGCAGTCACGCGTATATGGGGACTCAGGGACGTTCGATGCATTAGTGGACCGAGACGCCGGCCGCTCTGTGGTGGCGAGCGCCGCGCCGCCGCCGCAAGTGCCCCGAACGTCCCGCACTGCGCCCTATACGGGGCCACGCGGGACGTTCGGACTGAAGGGGGTGGT
>JALZKA010000016.1 GCA_030859475.1 Actinomycetota bacterium | reverse complement strand
CCAAGTGCTCGCCGGGCTTTGGAGTCCGTGGGGGCCCGGCGAGCTGGTGTCTCGTCCTTCCGTGAAGGTAAGGGGCGCGCGTAAACGACGGCTAAACGCTTCGTGAAAGCTCGGTAGGAGCTTCCGCCGGGGCTGCGATCGCAGGCAGCTCGACCTCGAACAACGCGCCACCCTCATCTGAGCGCCGCGCCTCGACCGAACCGCCGTGGGACCTCGCTACGGCGCTCACGATCGCGAGCCCGAGCCCCACGCCGGAATCGGCGGTTACGTCCGCCGGGGCGCCACTACGCACGAAGCGAGAGAAGATCTGATCGGAGGCACCGTCCGGCAAACCGGGGCCGTCGTCGGACACGATCAGGCCCGCGCGGTCTTCGGAGCCGGTGACCCGAACTTGGATCGAGGTCCCGGGCGGGGTGTGACGGGTGCCGTTTTCGAGCAGGTTCGCCACCAGCCGGTGCAGCTCATCCGCGTTCGCGCTCACCCAGACGGGGTCAGGCGCGTCCAGCTGCATTCGGTGTCCCTCTGCCACCGGGCGAACTTCGTCGATCGCGACTCGCGCTATCTCGCCGAGCTCGTGGGGGCGCCGCTCGCCCAAGCGACCGGCGTCGGCGCGGGCCAGCATCAAGAGGTCGCCGACCAAGCGGCGCATGCGCCGCGACGAACGTAGGGCGGAGGCCACCATTTCGGCATCATCGCCCGCTGGGTCGAGGCGTTCGCTGAGGAGCTCGAGGTTGGCGAGGATGCTGGTCAAAGGGGTCCGCAGCTCGTGGGAGGCGTCGGCCACGAACTCGCGCTGAAGCTGCACCATCTGCTGGGATTCCGAGCGCGCGGCGTCAAGCTCGCGCAGCATTGAGTCCAGGGTCCGGGCCAGCTCCCTCACCTCGTCGTCGGCCTTCGGCGTCGGCATCGCCAAGGAGGGGTCCCTGGTCGAGGCGATCTTTCGCGCGGTCTCCGTCAGAGCGGCGATCGGGCGCATCGCACGGTTAGCGACGGCGAGGCCGGCCAGGGTCGCCAGGATCGTGCCTCCGGCGACCCCGATCCCGAGCAGGAGCCAGAGCCGGCCGATCGTCTCGTCAAGCTCGTCGTGATCGCGGGCGTACTGCACGAACAGGGGCGTTGCGAGTGGGCTGGCGGAGAACTGCTGCGGCCCAACGGTCCGTGTCACCACCTCCATGTCGCCGACCCGCACGGTCCCCGGGCGGGGGAGCGGGAGCTCGGTGCCGTCGAGCGCCGCGGAACCGGCCACGTCACCGATGCCGTCGGCATTCACAAGCGCGATCGTCGCGTCCGCTCCGGTGGCGATCTGCTCGAGGACCGACGGGGGAATGTCCGGCTCATGCGTCACCGGGTTGACCCCGACGGAGGATGCGAGCTGGGTTGCGGTCAGCTCAAGCTTGTTGCGGAAATCGCTCTCCAGCCGATCCTTGGCCAGGCCGCCGACGATGACCGCGAACAAGAGGAGGATCACGAACGTCAGTGCGGCGGAAACGCCCGCGAGCCGCCACCGAACGGGCCACCGCTCAGGCTGGAAGGAGCTTGGCAACGAGCGCCCGAGCAAGCTCACCCTCCCCGATCGCCACGGACCACGTAACCGGCACCGCGTTTCGTGTGGAGCAGCCGGGGCTCGCCATCTTCCTCCAGCTTGCGACGCAGGTTCGAGATGAAGACGTCGATGGTGTTGGTCATCGCTAGAGGGTCATATCCCCAGACCTCTTCCAGGAGACGCTCGCGGGAGATCACCAGGCGCTCGTTGCGCATCAGGTACTCGAGCAGCTCGAACTCACGTGCCGTCAGGTCGACCTCGCGGTCGCCCCGCTGGACCTCGCGGGTGGCCGGGTTGAGCTTCAGGTCCGAAACAACCAGGGCGGCGGCGCCGCGCGGCGGACGGCGGCGCATCAACGCCCGAAGCCGCGCGAGGAGCTCCTGTCGCTCGAACGGCTTCACCAGGTAGTCGTCGGCGCCGGAGTCGAGGCCGGACACGCGGTCGCTGAGCTCGGATCGCGCGGTCAGGATCAGAACCGGCACGTCATCCTCGCGACGCAACCGCCTCAGGACCTCGACCCCGTCGAGCGTGGGGAGGCCCAGATCGAGGATCACCAGGTCGGGCACGAACTCCGCCGCGGCTGCCAGGCCGGACTCGCCGTCGCCCGCCGTGCGGACCTCGTGCCCCTCCTGGCGCAGGGTGCGGCGCAGCACGTCGGCGATCTCCTGATCGTCCTCGACGACCAGTACGCGTCCCGTGCTGGCCTCATTTTCGAGCATGTGACCAAGAGTACGGGCGCCATGTCCCTTCCGGCCCAAGATTTAGGGGAAAGTTAGGCGGGCGCAGGGGAGCCGACCCCGGCGTCGAACTGCATCTGCGATGCCCAGACGCAGGACCACCACGCCTGCCCGCGTGAGCGGCAGGAAGCAACGCGCGCCCGTCAGGAGAAAGCCCGATCCGCGCCAGCGGGCTCGCGACGCGTTGGCGGGGATGGAGCAGCGGCACTTCGACCTGGCCGGTCTCGTGATGGTCGCGGTGGGCGCCTATGCCGCGTTCGTCCTCTACCTGGGGTGGGATGGCGGTCGCGTCGGCGGCTGGCTCGAAACGGCGCTCGCCACGCTGGTGGGCCAGGTATCGTCGACCGTTCCGGTCGTCCTGGTCGGCTTGGGCCTCGCCATGATCGCCCGGCCGTTGATCAGGGCTCCGCGCGCGCTTAACGTCGGCGCTGCCCTGGTCATTTTGTCGTTGCTCTTGGCGCTTGCCGCCGGCACACTCGGCTTGGGGGCGGATCGCCCTCTGCGCCACGGCTACTTCGAGCCCGCGTTTCACGAATCGCACGGCGGGGTGCTGGGTGAGGCCCTCTACTGGGCTGCGACGACCCTGTTTCAGCGCCTCGGGGCCCACATCCTTGCCGTGCTCCTGATGATCTCCGGGATCCTGTTGCTGACCGGGATGACGATCGCGAACCTCCTCCGTGGCGCCGGCGGCGCGGCGCGCAGGGCCCACGACACCACCCGTGAGATGACCCGAACCGTTCGCAAGACCCAGGCGGGAGCGGCGCCTAGCGGCTGGCAGGATCCCGACGATGCCGAGATCCAGATCACTCGCGCCAACGTGACCGAGGTGCTGGGCCCCGAGCCGTTGGATGGCGGGGCGCTTTGGAGCAGCGACTCCAAGGGGCCGCCCGGGGAGGATCATGCGTTCGAGCCCGACGCGCCGGTGGAGCGGACGACGCCCGTCGACGATCCACCCGCCACCGAAAGCTTCGCGACCGTCGCCGAAGGTGACGCGTTCGAGCACGCGGAAGCCGCCGAGTTGATGGACCTACCGGATCCGGACGCTGATGACCTCACTCCGATGGGCGAGCGCCGCTTTGACGGGATCACCGTCTCCGATGAGATCGAGTACGTGATGCCCTCGGTCACGGTGCTTGAGCGCGGGAAGGGTGACCCCGGTCCCGACCCGAAGGACCGTGAGGCAACCGCCAAGGCCCTGCTCGAGTCGCTCCAGCACTTCGGCGTCGAAGCGCGCATGGTCGGCGTCGTCTCCGGCCCCCACGTGAGCCGCTATGAGTTCCAGCTCGCCCCGGGGACCAAGGTGTCGAAGGTCAACCAGCTTAAGGACGACCTGGCCTACGCGCTTGCCGCCACTGACATTCGCATCCTGGCCCCGATCCCCGGCAAGAAGGCGGTGGGCGTGGAGGTGCCGAACAAGCGCAGGCGCATGGTCCGTCTCGGCGACATCTACGAGGGCAGGCCAAAGGGCGCCTCGCCCTTGGTCGCGTGGCTCGGCAAGGACGTCTCCGGGCACGCTTGCTGGACGGACATAGCCCAGATGCCGCACATTCTGGTTGCCGGAACGACCGGAGCAGGCAAGTCCGGATGCATCAACGCGATCCTCAGCTCGATCCTGTTGCACGCCTCGCCGAACGAGGTGCGCCTGGTCCTGGTCGACCCGAAGCGAGTCGAGCTGAACCACTACGAAACGCTCCCCCACCTGATGACCCCGGTGGTCACGAACCCGAAGCTGGCCGCGGTCGTCCTGGGCAACCTGATTGGCGAGATGGAAAGCCGCTATCAGGTTATGGGCGAGGCCAAGGCCCGAAACCTGATCGAGCTCAACAAGGCGCGCCGGAAGGATGGGGAGGCGCCCTTGCCCTACATCCTTTGCGTGATCGACGAGCTGGCCGACCTGATGATGGTGGCCTCGGCCGAGGTGGAGGAGTCGATCACCCGGCTGGCGCAGAAGTCGCGCGCGGTCGGCATCCACTTGGTGCTGGCGACGCAGCGACCCTCGACTGACGTGATCACCGGCCTGATCAAGGTCAACATCCCGTCCCGGATCGCGTTCTCGGTCGCCTCGCAGGTCGATTCCCGGGTGATCCTGGACACCGGCGGAGCGGAGACCCTGCTGTCGAAAGGCGACATGCTCTTCAGGCCCGTCGGCAGCTCCAAGCTACAGCGCATCCAGGGCGCCTACATGACGGAAGAGGAGATCGCCCGGGTGACCGGGCACTGGGCCAAGCAGGGGGAGCCGGAGTTCGACCTGGCCCTGCTGGAGGACAAGTCCGCAGACGAGATGATCGAGGGCCGCGACGGTGAGTTCTCGCCCGACCAGGATGACCTGCTGGCCGACGCGGCCCGGATCGTGGTCGAATCGGAAACGGCTTCCGTCTCGATGATCCAGCGGCGCCTGCGGGTGGGGTACACCCGTGCGGGGCGCCTGATCGACATGCTCGAGCGCCGCGGCATCATCTCCGGCTATGAGGGCTCGAAGCCGCGCGACGTGTTGGTCTCGATGTCAGAGCTGCCGGCGCTTCTGGGCACCGCTCGCGCGGTCCCAGCCGAGGGCCCTGAGACCGAGACGGAGCTGACACCGGTCGAAAGCTGACTCTTCACGGCCTGGCGCTCGAACCAGTCAAGATAGGGGCGTGCTAGCCGCCGCGAACGGAGTCGTACGAGCCGGGATCGTCATCACGGGAACCGAGGTGATCACCGGCACGATCGCCGACCGCAATGGCCCGTGGATCTCGAAGGCGCTCGGGGAGCTTGGTGTCGAGGTTGCGCACATCCTGGTGGTGGGCGACCGCCCTTCGGATCTGGAGGCGGCGCTCCGTTTCATGGCGGACGACAAGGTCGACCTGATCGTCACGAGCGGAGGCTTGGGGCCGACCGCCGACGATCTGACGGCCGAGGTCGTGGGTCGCTTCGCCGGCCGCGAGATGGTCCTGGACGCCGCGATGGAGGAGAAGATCGCGGCGATCCTGCGAAAGTTCGCAGCGCGGCTCAAGTTCGACCCGGAGGCGCTGCGCGACGCAAATCGAAAGCAGGCGGTGATCCCCGACGGGGCACTGACGATCGACCCGGCGGGAACCGCGCCGGGCTTGGTCGTCCCGGTCGAAGGCGGGCCCGTCGTGATCGTCATGCCAGGGCCGCCGCGTGAGCTACAGGCCATGTGGCCTAAGGCGCTGGACACCGGGCCGGCTCGGGAGGTACTTGGGCGCGCGAAGCCTTACTCGGGTGCGATGCTGCGCCTCTTCGGGCTGCCGGAGTCAGAGATCGCGAAGAGCCTGCGCGAGGTTGCGGACTCCGGCCTTGACCTTTCCCCGCTGGAGATCACGACGTGCTTGCGAAAGGGCGAGCTGGAGATCGAGGTACGCCATCGCCCCGGTGCGGAGCAAACGCTGGCGACGCTGATCGACGCGATCGACCAGCGGCATGGCAGGTTCCTTTTCAGTCGCGACGGCGCGACGATCGACTCCCAGCTTTCAGACCTGCTGGAGGGTCATACCGTGGCCACCGCGGAATCGTGCACCGCCGGCATGCTCGCCGCGCGCTTGACGGAGCTCGAGGGCGCGTCACGGTACGTCGCCGGCGGGGTCGTCGCCTACTCGAACGGGGCGAAGACCGACGTTTTAGGCGTTTCCCCCGAGCTGATCGACGAACATGGGGCCGTCTCGCCCCAGGTCGCCGAGGCGATGGCGGACGGCGCGATCGCCCGGTTCGAGGCGGATCTGGGGGTGGGCATCACCGGAATCGCCGGCCCCACCGGCGGAACCGAGGCAAAGCCAGTCGGCTACGTGTGCATTTGCGTCAAGAGCGCCGACCGGGGCATGATCGCGCGCGACCCGGTGATCCCGGGCACCCGCGCCGACATCCGCGAACGCTCAGCGCTGCTGGCGATGCACCTGATGCGCCGCTTGCTTTTGGGTGAGGACTTCCCGATTTAAGTTGCGAGCGGCGCAAGCCGCGAAACCAGCGTGTCCCGCCGGAGGCTTTCCCTAGCTCGGGCGGACGTTGATCGCGCGCGGGCCCTTCGGGCTGTCCTCGGTCTCGAAGCTGACCTTGTCGCCCTCGTTGACGGAGGCGCCGGGCTCGATGCCGGTCTGGTGCACGAAGAGGTCCTTATCGCCCTCGTCCGGGGCGATAAAGCCAAAGCCCTTCTCGATGTTGAACCACTTGACTGTTCCGGTCGGCATTGCGCCTCCTGTCTTAACCACGGGTCTGTCTGCTTTGCCTACGCCGTTGAAGGCAGCGAGACCGTACACCACTGTCGCACTCTTGTCGCGTTCGCGCCTAAGAAGTGCGGATTCGCTCCCTAGGGTTGGAGCCATGGCCGAATCCGCTCAAGCTCCGGAGATGCAGCGCACCTTCATCGCGCTCGACCTGCCGATGGCGATCCAGCAGGGACTGGCGGCTTGGGCGCTCACCGCGTTCACTGAACCGGCGCTGCGGACTGTGCGCCCCGAAGCGCTACACGTCACCCTCTCCTTCCTCGGAGCGTCCGACCCGGGCCGGGTCAAGCGCCTCGTGGCCGTCGTCGATGCGCTTGCGGTCGAGCCGGTACGCCTTGCATTCCGGCCCGAGCTGACCGCGCGGCCCAGGCGCAAACCACGCGTCTTCGCGGTCGAAGTGGACAGCGAGAGCCTCACCGGGCTTCGAGCCCGGCTTCAGGCTGACTTGGTGGCGAGCGGCGTCACCGAGCCCGACGAGGGGCGTTTTTGGCCCCACGTGACCGTCGCCAGGGTCCGCTCGTCGGCAGGCTCTAGGACCAAGGGCGGGCCGCTCCCTGTGCTGAAGGCGCCCGGCACGTTGCCGGCGGCGCTCCTCGACCCGTTCGATGGCGTCCGGGTCGCTCTTTACCGTTCAGATCTGCGGCCTCGCGGTGCGGAGTACGTGCCGCTGGCCAGAAAGCACTTGCCGCCGACGGCCTAGCGCCTGGGTGGAGATAGAGGTGATGAAGCAAATGGCAGACGCAACAAAGAAGGCAACGGACAAGGCGGCGGACAAGGAGGCGAAGGCCAAGGCGTCGGCGCTCGAGGCCGCGATGACGCAGATCGACCGGCAGTTCGGCGCGGGGTCGCTGATGAAGCTGTCCGGCGCAAACGCGCTGCAGGTGGACACGATTCCAACCGGTTCGCTCTCGCTGGACCTGGCGCTGGGCGTCGGTGGCGTTCCGCGCGGCCGGGTGGTCGAGATCTTTGGCCCCGAGTCGTCGGGCAAGACGACGCTCGTCTATCACGTCATCGCCGAGGCCCAGGCCCTTGGCGGAGTATGTGCGTTCATCGACGCCGAGCACGCGCTCGATCCAGCCTACGCACGCAACATCGGCGTCAATACGGACGAGCTGCTGATCTCGCAGCCGGACTACGGCGAGCAGGCCCTTGAGATCGTCGACGTCCTGGTGCGATCGGGAGCGGTCGACGTGGTAGCGGTCGACTCGGTCGCCGCGCTGACGCCGCGCGTCGAGCTCGAAGGGCAGATGGGGGAGACTCAGGTCGGCCTCCAGGCTCGGCTGATGTCACAGGCGCTCCGCAAGCTGACCGGCAACCTGAATCGAGCGAAGACGGTCTGTCTGTTCACCAACCAGATCCGCGAGAAGATCGGCGTCAGCTTCGGCTCGCCAGAGACCCAGCCCGGTGGTCGCGCGCTCAAGTTCTACTCCTCGCAGCGCCTCGACATTCGCAGGATCGAAACGCTCAAGGAGGGGACCGAAGCCGTGGGCAACCGCGTCCGGGTCAAGGTGGTGAAGAACAAGGTCGCGGCGCCCTTCCGGCAGGCGGAGTTCGACATCGAGTACGGGCAGGGCATCTCCCACGAAGGCTGCCTGCTCGACCTGGCGCTGGAGCACGACCTGGTGCAGAAGTCGGGCTCCTTCTTCTCCTACGGCGAGTTGCGCCTGGGCCAGGGTCGCGCGAACACGAAGCAGTACCTGGCCGAAAATCCGGAGCTGGCCCAGGAGGTCGAGACGAAGATTTTCGAGATCATGGGCGTCGACCGCAAGCCGCGCCAGATCGCCGCCGTTCCGGATCGGCCGGTTGACGACCCGGTGCCGGAGCCCGATGCGGCGCCGACCTCCGAGGCTGGCGCCGAGGCAGTGGAGCGCCAGGCCGCTTAGCGCGCGAGCACTTCGCGAGCGATCGATGGGCAAGGACGACGCTGGGGCGTTTGAGCTGGCCGTCGGAGCGATCTCGCGAAAGGAGCGGACGGTCACTGAGCTTCGGGAATGGCTCGGGGACCGGGAGCTGGCGCCGGCCGAGGTCGAGGAGGCCGTGGAACGGCTGACCGCAATGGGCGCACTCGACGACGAGCGCTTCGCCCATTGCTACGCGGACGACAAGCGCGAGCTGCGGGGCTGGGGGCCGGAGCGCATCATGGAAGCGCTGATGTCCCGGGGTATCGACCGCCACCTCGCCGAGGCGGTCTGCCAGGGTGAGCCGGCTGCCGACCAGGCCGAACGAGCGGCCAAGCTCCTGTCCGGCAGAGGTGGCGCGCTTGACGACGACGCCGGCCGCGGACGGGCGCTCGCCTTTCTCGCCCGGCGCGGTTACGACTACGAGGTCGCCTACCGAGCGGTGCGCCTCGCGCAGCGTGGCGCTCAGTAAGCGACGTCGGCTTGCGAGGGGGGCGCGACAGGTCTACGATCGTTGTGCGAGGCCGCGCAGGCCGAGCCCAATCGATGAGAGCAACACCTGAACACCGGAGAACAAGATGGCACCAGGCCCTGGGCACTTGCCCTGGCGCCGTTCTGGCGACGCCGAGGCAGCCACGAGCGCTCGTGAGGAGGCGGGGACCGACGATTCGGCCTCCTCGGAGCTAAACGCAAGACGTGAGGAGATTGCCCGCATGGAAGAGCGGGCGCTACGCGAGACGCAGTCGATTGAACTGAAGAAAGCCGACTTGGACCGGCGACTGCAAGCCCTGGAGGACCGAGAGAGGAACCTCCTTCAGCAAAATGAGGAGCTGAAACAAGCCAAACGCGTCCAGCGCCGCGAGCTCGAGCGGATCTCGAGCCTGAGCGCGAGCCAAGCGAAGCAGATGCTCCTGGCCGACGTCGAACAGGAGGCCAGTCACCAAGCAGCGCTGAAGATCCGCCAGATCGAGGACGAGGCCCGGCGCGAGGGCGAGCGTCGCGCGCGCAACATCCTGGCGGTCGCGACCCAGCGGTTGGCCGCGAAGCACTCAATCGAGACGACGACCCGCTTGGTGGAGCTCCCTTCGGACGAGATGAAGGGGCGCATCATCGGTCGGGACGGACGCAACATCAGGGCGCTCGAGAAGGTGACCGGCGTCGATGTGATCATCGATGAGACTCCGTCCGCGGTCTTGCTCTCCAGCTTTGACGGCGTCCGGCGGGAGACCGCGAGGATCACCTTGGAGCGTCTGATCGCGGATGGGCGGATCCATCCGGCCCTGATCGAGGAGACCCACGAGCAGGCGGAGCGCGACCTGACCCAGCGGGTGGTCGAGGAAGGTGAGCGAGCGGCGCTTGAGGCGCACGTTCACGGGCTGGATCCCGAGCTCGCGATGCTGATGGGCCAGCTTCGCTTCCGCACGAGCTACGGGCAAAACGTGCTCGATCACCTCGTGGAATGCGCGAACCTGGCGGGGATCCTGGCCGAGGAGCTGGGCGCGTCCGCGGAAACGGCCCGGCGGGCCGCCTTCCTGCACGACATCGGCAAGGCAGTGACCCATGAGGTCGAAGGCCCCCATGCGCTGATCGGCGCCCGCATCGCCCGCCGCAACGGCGAGTCGGAGGCCGTGGCTCACGCGATGGAAGCGCATCACAACGAGGTCGAGCCAAAGACCGTCGAAGCGGTAATCGTGCAGGCGGCTGACGCGGTCTCCGGCGCCCGCCCGGGGGCCAGGGGCGACTCCCTCGAGCAGTACGTCGGGCGGATGAAGGAGCTGGAGGAGATCGCATCGCGCCACCACGGCGTCGAGCGGGTGTTCGCCATGCGAGCCGGTCGCGAGATCCGCGTCGTCGTCGACCCGGGGCTGGTGGACGACGACCAGGCATCGGTTATCTCCCAGGAGATCGCGTCGGCGATCGAACGCGAAGCGCAGCATCCGGGCCGGATCAAGATCACCGTCATCCGCGAAAGCCGGATGACGTCCTACGCGGATTGAGCCGGTAGGATCGCGACCGCATGAACGAGCTGTTTTACGTGCTGGGCGGCGTGCTCGTCCTGATGGCGGTCGTCCTGTCGTTCCTGGGCTTGCGCTCGGAGAATTTCCCAGGTTCCCGAGGCGCGTTAGCCGGCGGGCTGACGCTCATGACGGTGATTGTCCTGGGCACTTGCGCATGGGCGATCGGCCTAGCCCGCGAGGAAGCCGATCATCGCTCGCACGAATTCGAGGAGTTCTTCGCCGAGCAGGAGGCCGAGGAGGCCACCGAGGAAGAGGAACCAGTCGCGCCTGCGGAGCGGGCTGAGGAAGAGCCGGTTGACACCGAGCCGTCCAAGGACGCGATTGAGGTGACCTCCCCCGAGGCCGGGGATCTGATCTTCAACCCCGATTCGCTGGAGGCGGCCGCAGGTGAGGTTGCGCTCGCCTACACCAACCCCTCGCCCGTCCCGCACAACATCGCCATCGAGAACGACGGCAAGGCCTTGGCGGAGAGCGAAACCGTCACCGAAGGCGACTCGGCCACCGCGACCGCAAACCTCGATGCGGGAACCTACGTCTTCTATTGCGCGGTGCCCGGCCACCGTGAGTCCGGCATGCAAGGCGAGCTCACCGTCGAATAACACAACTCCGCCGGAATGCTCCGCTTCGCGTCCGCTTCCGTCGGGTCAGGGTTCGTTACGGGGAGGCAGGTCGTAATCTCGTGTCTGTGAAGCGGTATCACGTCACCACCTTCGGGTGCCAGATGAACGAGCACGATTCCGAGCGCATGCAGGGGATGCTCGAGTCGCTCGGATACGAGGAAGCAGCCGAGCGCGACCAGGCCGACCTGATTCTCTTCAACACCTGCTCGATCCGTGAGTCGGCCGACAGCCGCTTCCTGGCCCACCTGGGCCAGGCGAAGCGGCTCAAGAAGGAGGACCCGGCGCGCGTCGTCGGCGTGGGTGGCTGCTGGGCGCAATCCGTCAAAGACGAGGTGTTCAAGCGTTTCCCGTTCGTGGACGTTGCCTTCGGGCCGGGCCAGATTCACCGGTTGGCCGAGTTCCTGACGAGCGACTCGATCGGAGCTCAGGGGTTCTTCGAGTTCGAGGGCTTCGCGGGACACCTGCCGATGAAGCGCTCCCGGGACTACCAGGCCTGGCTCCAGATCTCCGTCGGCTGTAACTGCGCGTGCTCGTACTGCATCGTTCCCTCGACACGCGGCCGCGAGGTCTCGCGGCCCGCGCCCGAGCTGATCGCAGAGGCCGAGCGGCTTGCCGCTGACGGCGTTCGCGAAGTGACGCTGCTGGGTCAGAACGTCAACTCGTACGGCCGTGATCTGAGCGGAGGAGACCGCGCCAGCTTCGCCGAGCTCCTGTGGGCGATGGATGCGGTCGACGGAATCGATCGAATTCGCTACACGAGCCCGCATCCCAAGGACATGCGCGAGGACGTCGTTCGTGCCCACGCGGAGTGCGCGTCGCTCTGCGAGCACATTCACCTGCCGCTGCAATCGGGCTCGGACCGGATCCTCAAGGCGATGCGCCGAACCTACAACCGCAAGCGCTACCTGGATCGCGTCGCGTTGATCCGCGAGCACGTGCCCGACTGCGCGCTCACCACGGACATTATCGTCGGCTTCCCCGGCGAGACCGAAGCCGACTTCGCGCGGACGCTGGAGATCGTCGAAGAGGTCGGCTACGACGGCGCGTTTACCTTCGTGTTCTCCCCGCGGCGGGGCACCGAGGCTGCAACCCTCGATGCGCCGGTTGCCCATGCGGACAAGACGGAGCGCATGGAGCGCCTCGTCGAAGCCGTTCAGCGACGCGCTCGCGAGCGAGCCCAGCGCTTCGTGGGCCGCACGATGGAAGTCCTCGTGGAAGGCACGAGCCGGACCGACGCGACGCGCATCCGCGGACGCTCCCGGCACAACAAGGCGGTCAACTTCGAGGGCACCGGGCAGCCCGGAGAGCTCGTCGAGGTCGAGATCCAGAGCGCCACCTCCCAGACTCTTCTTGGCCATGAGCGCCTGCTCAGCCGAATCGGCTGACCGCACCGGCCGGAGCAGGCATGGACGTCGTCGCGATCTTCGGACCAACCGGGATCGGCAAGACCGGGATCGCAATCGAGCTCGCCAAGGAGCTACGGAAACGCGGCGAGGATCCCGTCGCCGTGGGCTGCGATGCGATCCAGGTGTATCGCGGCCTAGAGCTGATCAGCGGCGCGCCCTCGCCGGTCCAGCGTAAGTCCCTGAAGCATCTGCTGGTCGGGGTCGCCGGATTCCACGAGGAGTTCTCCGTGGGTCGTTTCACGGAGCTTGCCCACCCCGCGATCGACGACTTGCTCGGCTCCGGCCGGCGGCCGATCGTGGTCGGTGGAACGGGGCTCTACTTGCGGGCGGCCCTGGCGCCCCTCGACCTGCGCCCATCGGTCCCGGCGATCGTTCGCGAGGAGGTCGAGCGCGACCTCGCCGCGCGCGGCAGTCAGGCGCTTCACGCCGACCTGCCCGAAGAGCTCGCCTCCGGAGTGCATCCGAACGATCACAAGCGGGTGGCGCGCCTGACCGCCCTCATCAGGCTTGGCATCGCGCCCCACACCTCATCCGCGGGGCTCTGGACGGAGGCACTCAGGCATCCCACGGTGCTTGCCGGGCTCTTAATCGACAGGGCCGAGCTTCACACCCGCATCGACCTTCGCGTCGACGCCATGGTCGCGGCGGGGGCGGTTGGTGAGGTCACTCGAGCCAGCACCGCGGGCATCTCCCGCACGGCTCGCGCGGCGATTGGATACGACGAGCTGCTCGCAGGCGACATCGAGGGCATGAAACGCGCGCAGCGCGCTTTTGCCCGACGCCAGCTCACCTGGATGCGACGTATGCCCGGCGTCGAGACAATCGACCGGACCGGGAGGGACGACGCCGAGGTCGCGGCCGAGATCCTGGCGATGATCGCCAAATAGCCTCGGCCCGGCCGCTGCCACCGGGCAGCCGCGGCCCGTGACGCTCTGGTAGTCCCAGGGTAGGCTCGCAACCCGATGCGTTTCGAGAAATGGCAAGCGCTGGGTAACGACTACATCGTGGTCGAGGCGGCGGCGCTGCCGTTCGAGCTCACCGAGGGTCGCGTCAAGGAGATCTGCGAGCCGCATTTCGGTGTCGGCTCCGACGGAATCCTGTTGCTCTCCCCGGTCGAGGATCCGGGTCACGTCGCTGAGCTGCGGGTCTTCAATTCCGACGGCTCGGAGGCGGAGCTGTCCGGCAACGGAGCGCGAGAGGCGGTCCTCTACCTGCGCGCCTCCGGGTGGACGGAACAGGAAACGTTCAGCATCATCACCAAGGCTGGGCCGGTCGTACCGACGATCACGGGCCCGGGGGAGGTATCGATGGCGATCGGGCGCGCCACCACGACTTCGCCCGATTACCCCGACGGCGCCGCCGACGGGATCGGCGTTCTTGAGTCGGCGGGACGCAGCTGGACCTTCCGGCACGTGAATGTCGGTAACCCGCAGTGCGTGATCGAAGTCGGCGACGAGGTCGAAGACGTGGACCTGGGCGCGATCGGTCCCGCGATCGAGGACAACACCGATCTGTTTCCGAACCGGACAAATATCTCGTTCACGCGCGTCCAGGGATCGACCGTTCGCGCCCGGATCTTCGAGCGCGGGGTGGGGGAGACGCTTTCATCCGGCACGGGCGCGTCCGGCGCGGCAGTCGCGGCCTTCCTGGGCGGGGCGGCCAGCCCGATCCGGGTGATGCTCGATGGGGGCGAGCTGACGGTGGCGATCACGGACGAGCTCGATGTCACGCTGATCGGAACGGCCGAGCCGGTCTACACCGGGGAGCTGTCCGCGGACTTCCTGCGTCGCCTGGGCTAGATAGCCTCTCGCCGCCCGCCCTCCGACCCCGAGCCCCCTGAAAGGATCCATGGCCCTGACCGACCCCGCCAAGCGACTCGAGGCGATGCCCCCGTACATGTTCGCGGAGCTGGAGCGGAAGGTCGCCGCGAAGAAGGCTGCTGGGATCGATGTGATCAGCCTTGGGATCGGGGATCCGGACACGCCGACTTATCCCCACATCGTCGAGGCGATGCGGGCGGCCGTCGCGGATCCGTCGACTCACCAGTACCCGTCGAACCGGGGCCGCGATGAGTTCCGGCAGGCATTCGCCGACTTCTACGACCGCCGCTTCGGCGTCGCGATCGATCCCGAGTCGGAGGTCATCCCTGCAATCGGCGCCAAGGAGTGCATCTACAACCTCTGCTTCGCATACCTCGACCCTGAGGACGTGGCGCTGGCCGCCGACCCGGGCTACCCCGTCTACACCGGTGGCCCAATTTTGGCCGGCGCCCAGCCGGTGATGCTTCCGCTCATCCCCGAGCTTGGCTTCGCTCCTGACCTCGACGCGATCGATCCGCTGGCCTGGGGCAACGCACGCCTTTTGTTCTTGAACTACCCGAACAACCCGACTGGCGCCGTCGTCCCGGACGGCCTGTTCGAGAGAGTCGTGGAGCTGGCGCGGGAGCACGACGTGCTGGTCGTCCACGATAACGCCTATTCGGAGACTACCTACGACGGCTACGTCGCGCCCAGCTTTCTCGCGACGCCGGGCGCCAAGGAGGTCGGCGTCGAAGTCTTCTCGCTCTCCAAGGGCTTCAACATGACCGGCTGGCGCTGCGCGGCGATCCTGGGCAACGCCGACGCGATCGAGACCTACTGGCGCCTCAAGACCAACGTCGATTCAGGACTCTACGAGGCGGTGCAGCTCGCGGGGGCCGCCGCCCTGAACGCGGGCTCCGAGGCTGTCGAGAGGATGAACGCGATCTACGCGCGCCGCCGTGACCTGGTCGTCTCCGCGCTCCGCGAGATCGGCATCGCCGTGACACCGCCGAAAGGCACGATCTACGTCTGGGCGCCGGTTCCCGCAGGTCACACCTCGACGACGTTTGCCGAGCTCGTGCTGGAGGAGGCGGCGGTGGTCATCTCACCGGGCTCGATGTACGGGCCGTCGGGTGAGGGATTCTTCAGGATCTCGCTGACGACGCCGGACGAGCGCATCGCCGAGGCCGTCGAGCGCATGCGCGAGCATCTGACGCCCTGACATGGGCGCCGAGCGTCCGCACGCGGGTTCGGACTCACCGTTCGAGGAGCGGTACGGGTTTTCGCGTGCGGTCCGGGTTGGTGATCGCGTGCTCGTCTCTGGAACCGCGCCGGTCTGGCCGGACGGGACGTGCGACCCGGACGCGGTCGCCCAGATGCACCGGTGCTGCGAGATCGCGGTCGCCGCGCTCGGCGAGTTGGACGCTGGTCCTGCCGATGTGGTGCGCACGCGGATGTTCGTGACTGACGCCACATTCGCTGACGCGGTGGGAGCGGTTCACGGCCAATTCTTCGGTGCCGCGCGCCCTGCGGCGACGATGGTAGTTGTCGCCGGGCTGCTCGACCCGCGGTGGCGCGTCGAGTTGGAGGTCGAGGCGGTTGCGGAGAACCGCGGTAGCCGCGGTTAACGACAACCACTTCGCGCGAGTGGCGCGGCGGGTTGACTAAGAGGTTGCAGAAGCCGTGCCGCTACCGGGGAGCACGCCCTCGGCGACAAGCGTTTGGCGCAGCCCGTCGCTGAGCGGTCGCGGTTCGTAGCCCAGATCGCGCGCGGCCTTCTCATGGCTCGCCCACAGCGTCACCCCGTCCGAGGCGGAAATCAGCTCGTGCATATTCGGCGGCTGGCCGGCGACCCGGCCGATCAGGGGTCCCAGCGGCGCGATGCTCTTGAGCAGGAAGGTCGGCACGTTCGCGAGCGGCTTGCGCTTGCCGGCGACGTCGGCGACCGTGTCCATGAGGCCGCGCATCGTGGTGTTCTGCGAGCCCAGCACGTATGCCTCGCCGGGCCTGCCCTTGTCCAGGGCGGCGACGATACCCGCTGCAACGTCTTCAACGTGAACCATGTTCAGTCCCAGCTCGGGAAACGGCACCACCGGCATCCGGCCGCGGGCAAAGTCCAGGACCTGTTTGCCGAGAGCGGAATGGTCGTCAGGTCCAAAGACCGCGGTCGGCTGCACGATCACGCAGTCAAGGCCGGCCGCGATCATGGCCAGGGCCACCCGGTGAGCCTCGTACTTGGTCTTCTCGTAGTGGGAGGTGAACTCGACGCCGGGGTGCTCGTACGTTTCGTCCACGACCTCGCCGTGCGTGTTCCCGAAGGCGCCGACGGTCGAGATGTAGACGACCCGATCGATGGCCGCATCGAGCGCCGCACCGAGGACGTTTCGGGTGCCGTCGACGTTTGCCTTGTCCAGCGCGCGGCGGCGCCCTGCGGGGATCCCGACCTCATAGATGGCAGCGCCATGGATCACGGCGTCGCTGCCCAACATCGCCCGGGCCAAGTGATCGCGATCGTCGATCGCGCCGGGAGCCAGCTCGACCCCCAGGGCGGCCAGGTCTTGCGCCTTCGCGGGGGCGCGGACGAGCGCCTTGACATCGTCACCGCGCTCGCGAAGCTGCCGGACGACGTGTCCGCCGATGAAACCCGTGGCTCCGGTGACGAAGATCTTCACTGGTTTCAGCCTATCCAGCCGCGAAGCAACCAACTGGGTTTGGGCCCGGAGTTCGCCCCACCCCGCCGAGATCGACATAACCGCAACACGGCGGAGTCGATGACGGACTCGATTGCAACCCAGGATCGAAATCGACATCGCCGCAACATTGCGGGGTCGATGTTGAGCTCGGCGGGGTGGGGCCGCCCTACAATCGGTATCGTGCAGGAGCGAGGACGTAACGGGCGCAAGGCCGAGACGGCCGAAGCGAACGGTGCCGGCCTTCAGAACCGTCGGGCGCGCCAGCGTGCACTCGCGATCGGCGTCCTCCCGCAGGCTCCCGAAGAATCCGACGATCCGCTGGCCGAGCTCAAGGAGCTGCTGCGAACCGCCGGGGTGGCCACCGCCGGGGCGCTGATCCAGGTACGTACCGAGCCCGACCCGGACCGCTACCTCGGCCGTGGCAAGCTCGAGGAGCTGAGGGCGCTGATCAAAGCCTCGGGAGCCAACGTCGTGGCTTGCGACGACGAGCTTGCGCCGCGCCAGGAGCGGAACCTGGAGGCGGCCCTCGACACCCCGGTGATCGACCGCACCGCCGTGATCCTCGACATTTTCGCCGACCACGCACATTCCGCCGAGGGGAAGCTGCAGGTCGAGCTCGCTCAGCTCCAATACAACCTGGCCCGAATGCGCGGACTGTGGACGCACCTCGAACGGTTGGGCGCCGGCCGGATAGACGGCGGGATCGGCACCAGGGGTCCGGGCGAGTCCCAGATCGAAACGGACCGCCGTCTTGCCCGTGACCGGATCACCGCATTGCGGCGCAGGCTCGAGAAGCTCGAGCGCGGTCGCGAGACGATGCGATCCCGGCGCGAATCGGCGGCGGTTCCCTCGATCGCGCTCGCCGGGTACACGAACGCCGGCAAGTCCACGACTCTGAACGCGCTGACCGGTGCGGCGGTCGGCGTGGGCTCCCGGCTGTTTCACACGCTTGACCCGACAACGCGCGTCTACGAGCATGAAGGCAGGCGCTACCTCATCACCGACACGGTCGGCTTCATCCGCAAGCTGCCCCATCAGCTGGTCGAGGCGTTCAAGGCAACGCTCGAAGAGACCCGCCTAGCCGATTTGATCGTCCACGTCGTCGACGCTTCCGAGGAGGACGCCGAACGCGCCGGCTCGATCGCGGCGGTCGAATCGGTGCTCGATGAGATGGGAGCGGGTGATCGCCCCCGGCTCTTGGTCTTTAACAAGATCGACCTGTTGTCCGACGAAGCACGAAGCCGGCTCCTGGTGGGCCGCCCCGACGTGGTCGGGATCTCGGCCGCGACGGGGGACGGGATCGACGAGCTCCGCGACCGCGTCGCGACCACATTCGAGCGCACCCTTCAGCCGCTGGAGCTGCTGCTGCCGTACTCGCAGGGCGCCCGCCTGGCCGAGCTTTACGAGCTCGCGGGGGACCTGGAGCGCGAGGAGCGCTCGGATGGCGTGCTTGTCCACGCGCGCGTGCCGGCGGCCCTCGCTCACCGTTTCACCGAGTTCGCGACAAATGGCGCGCGACCCTCGTAAGGGCCGGATACCCTCGCGCCCGTGAAGCTGGTCGTCAGCCGCCTGACCGAAGTGGCGACGCTTCCGACGCGTGCGCACGAGGGAGACGCGGGACTGGACCTGTACGCGGCCGAGAGTGCGCGGCTCGAAGCGGGGGAGCGTGGAAGCGTCGGGACGGGGATCGCCCTCGAGATCCCGGAGGGGCACGCCGGGCTGGTGCTGCCGCGCTCCGGGCTTGCGGCCCGTCACGGCATCGCGCTCGTCAACGCACCCGGCCTGATCGACGCGGGCTACCGCGGGGAGGTACGCGTCCTGCTGCTGAACACCGATCTCGACGAACCCTTCGACGTCAGCCCCGGGGACCGGATCGCACAGCTTCTCGTCACGCCCTACGCTCACGCTACCCCGATCGAGGCGCTCGAGCTGTCGGTTTCCGAGCGTGCGGATGGCGGCTTTGGATCCAGCGGCCGCTAGCGCGGAGGCGACGCGCTACAGCGCAGCGGCCCGTGCACCTTCGTGGGCCGCTGCCTCGAGCTCGTCGTCGAGCGGCTCCAGCTCCGGCTCGCGTCCGGTCCGGCGAGCGATGGCAAGCTGGATCAAGCGATCCGCGAGCCATGCGTTCTTGGGCAGAAGCGGGCCGTGAAGGTAGGTGCCGATCAGATTGTCCTTGCGGACACCCTCCAGCCCGTCGTTCCCGTTGTTGCCGTGGCCCTTAATCACCCGGCCGAGCGCTTGTGCCTCCACGCCCAGGTAGGTGCGCCCGCCATGGTTTTCGAACCCCGCCAGGGTTCGGGGGCCGTCGCCCAGATCCACCTCGATCGCGACGTTGCCGATCAGCCGGGGCCCGTCCTCGCGGATGGTCTCCAGATCGGCGATGCCAAGTCCCTGAATCCGCTCGTTACCAAGCTGGTATGAATGCCCCAGGAGCTGATAGCCGCCGCAGACGGCCAGGAGCGCCGCGCCATCACCCACGGCTTCGGCGATGCCCTGGCGCTTGCCGGCGACGAGGTCGGCCGCCACCAAGCGCTGATCGCGGTCCTGCCCGCCGCCGATGTAGAGCAGGTCGTGGGCGCCGGGATCGACACGCTCGCCCGGCCCAGCGGACTGGCTCTCGAAGCTGATGCCCCGCCACTCGCAGCGGCGCTTGAGAAACAGGATGTTGCCCCGGTCGGCGTAGATGTTCATCTGCTCCGGATACAGGGTCAACAGTCGCAGGCCGCTCATCTCCCGGCTCCGCTCATCAGGACGACGGTCGAGCCGATGTAATCCGCGCCGCCTTCGATTTCCCGGTGCCCGACGACCGTGAGGCCGGCAACACCGGCCTCTTCCTCGACCTGCTTGTGGGTGACGATGGCCAGCGAGGTCCGTGCGAGCGCCTCGGACAGGTCGCCGTCCGGCGCAACCACTTGACGGAGCCGTGTGACGATCATCCGGTCGCCGGCGCTTGCCACACCCAGCGGAAGGCTGGAGTAGACCCAGCCGTCGACTTCGGCGACGTCGGGCAGCGGTGGTTCGTATTCGCTGCCGACCTCGCCGTCAAGCGGGACACCTTCGACGATCGCCGCGGCGATCACGCCGCCGGGCGCCAGATGCTCAAGCGCCACCCACAGCAGACGGAGTCGCTCCGCGGGGCCCTCGAGGAGTTGCAGGACCTGCATCGGCAGGATGATGAGCCCAAATCTGGCTTTGAGCGCCAGCTCGCGGGCATCCGCGTCGATCGCGGCGAGGCCGGAGACGTTTCGGGCCGCAGCGCGCTCCTTGACGGCATCCACGAATGCCGGCACGCGATCGACGCCCAGGACCTGATGGCCGCGGCGTGCCAGCTCCAAGGCGACCCGGCCGGTGCCGCAGCCGATCTCAAGTACGCGCTCCGCCGAGTGGGCGCCCGCCAGCTCCGCCCACAAGTGGAGATCGCCGGCGTAGCCGCCGCACTCGACGTCATGCCAGATCACCTCGCGCGGCTTCGTTTCGATCACAACGCCAATCATTGCCAGTAGGCCTTGACCAAGCCACGCGAAGCGAGAAGCGTGCGCAGCTCGAGCAGCGCCGTGTAGGTGGGGAGAGCGAAGAGGCGATCGGGGGGGTCGGCCAGCGCGCGGTCGAGCGACGCCTCGATGCCCGGCTCAACGTGGATCAGCTCCGGTTGAACGCCGGCGTACTTGAGCCGCAGCGCCAGCTCGGGCGCCCGTGTCCCGGCGCAGGTGATCCGGCGTACGAGGCCCGTGAGCAGCTCGAAGTCGGCGTCCCAGATCCAGGAGACGTCGCGCCCGTCCGCAATCCCGTCGTTCAGCGCCGCCCAGACGTCGATTCCTTCGGACTCCTGGTCGCGGTCCGCCTCCAGCGCGAGGGTGCGCAGAACCTCGTTGGCTCCGGCGGGGTTCTTGACCAGCAGGATCGAGACGGGGGTGGTGCCGACCGTGATCGTTTCGACCCGCCCGAAGGCAGCCTCCACGTGCTCGAGCCCGTCGCGCGCCTGCGCCGGATCCAGCCCGAGCCGGATGCCCGCCGCAAGCGCCCCGAGCGCGTTGTAGACGTTGTAGAGGCCGGGTAGCGGCAGCTTGAGGCTCAGGGGCCCGCCGGGAGTGCGGATCTCCACCTGCGATCCCCGCATCCCGTCGAGGCGGATCCTGGTTGCGGCGATCTCCGGCTCGGGGCGATCCGCGCCGCAGTTGGTGCAGCGGTAATGACCCAGGTGGCCGACAAACGCCCGGTCGTACGCGTACGGCGATCCGCACCGGCGGCAGTGCTTCGCGTCGTGTGCGTGCTGAAGCTCTGGGAGCGCGTGCGAGTTGTCTTCGATCCCGAAGAAGGTGACGCCCTGGCGGCGGGTGAGGTCCTCGTCGCGCCCCAGGTCGGCGATCAGCGGGTCATCCGCGTTCAAGACCAGGCCCTGACCCGGCCGCGAGGTGACCAGATCCGCCCACTCGTCGGCCAGGCTTTCGAGCTCGCCGTAGCGGTCGAGCTGGTCGCGAAACAGGTTTCCGAGGACGATCAGTCCAGGGTCAAGGGCCCTCGTGATCTCGGGCAGCCAGGCCTCGTCGACCTCGAAGAGGCCCTCGGTCCCCTCCTGCTCGAGGAGGGCGGTGGCGACGCCCCAGCTCATGTTCGACCCCGCACGGTTGTGTACCGGATCGCGCCCGGCGCCGCGGAGCGCAGTGGCAAGCATGCCGGCGGTCGTCGTCTTTCCGTTCGTGGCGCTGACGATCGTCGTGCCGTCCGTCAGCGCCGCCCCCAGCCGGGCGATCGCGTCCGGAGCGGTACGCAAGAGCAGCCTGCCGGGGAGGGTGGTGCCCCCGCCGCGGCCGCTGCGCCGGCTCAGGCGCCCCACCGCCCGCGCCAGCGCCCGCTTGCCGCGGAAGCCGGGTCCCAAACGGCTCATGGCTCGCTGCTCGGCGGCACGATCACGTCCAACGCGCCGGCGAGGACCCGCACGGTCACGGGCAGCTCGGCGATCGGATCGCCATCCCCGTACAGCGAGAACGGGCGGTCGGCGTCGATTCGCAGCTCGCGGCAGCGCCGCAACGTCACCTCCGGCCTGGTGGTGTGCTCGCCCTTGAAGGCGCCAGGCAGTCCGGCCAGGAAGCGGAGCTTCGGGATGTCGCCGGTCATGACCACGTCCAGGAGGCCATCGTCGAGCTTCGCATCCGGAGCGAGGAAGATGCCGCCCCCGTATGCCTTGCTGTTGGCCGCGGCGACCGTATAGCCGGTGAACGCCAGGGGCTCGCCGTCGAGGGTCAGTTCGAAGCGGGCGGGCTTCCAGCGGATCAGCGCCCTGATTCCGGCATAGGCGTAGACGAGAGGGCCGCGCATCCAGGATTCGTTGGCCATCCGGTTCGCGTCGGAGTCGAATCCGCAACTCGCGATGCACAGGAATCGCACGCCGCCCGCTTCGCCCACGTCGATCGTCCGCGTCTGGCCGCGAGCGATTATCCCGGCCGCCTCCTCGACGTCGTTGGGGATGCCGATCACCCGAGCGAAGTCGTTGCCGCGCCCACCCGGGATGATGCCCAAGGCGACCCCGGTCTCGGCAAGCTCGCCGCCGACCTGGCCGATCAGCCCGTCGCCGCTCATCACGATCACGCGCTCGCCTCTGGTCACCGCCTCCCGAGCTTCGGAGCGGCCGTGCTCGATGTTGGTCGTCATGACGATCCGGTGATTGACGCCTCCGTCGTTCAGCGCGGCGCTCGCCGTGGCCACGAGCCTTGTCGTGCGACCGCCGCCGGCCGAGGGGTTGACCAGGAGGAGATGAGGGGCTTCAGCCATAGGTGGCAAATCTATTCGGCGCCAGCGCCCACCGGCCGAGTGTCGAGAAACGACCCACTATGGGGCGCCTGCCGACGCTCGGCGTCTCAGGTTGCCTTGCGGCCTACCCAGTACGTGCCAGACGCGGCGCCGCCCGCTACGTGTCGGGTGATGCGATGGCGGGCGAATCCGCGCATGAGGGTGCGGTCGGAGGTGTAGAACGGCGTGTCCTCGCCCCAGCTCGACGCGATCACCACCGATCCGCGCGGGCGCAGGACGCGGGCGATCTCGGCGAAGAACGGCGGCATGTTGAGCTGTGCCACCAGGTCGAATGACCCATCGTCCCAAGGCAATGTCGCGGCATCGGCAACCTTGAAGGCCAAGCGCCCTTCGGGGTCCAGACCGACCTTCGCCTTCGCGATGCCGATCATCTCAGCGGAAATGTCCACGCCGCGGATTCGTGCCTGGGGAAACTCCCTCGCTAAGAGAAGCGCCGCTTCGCCGGTTCCGGTGCCGATGTCGAGAGCACGCTCGGGAGCGGGGGTCACGTGCATGAGACCGGCTGCGAGCGCCGCCAGGTGCTCCACGGAACCGGCGCTGGTGCGCTCGTCCCAGCCTCGGGCCAAGCGGTCGAAATAACGGCGAATCGGCCACTTGATCAGCGGCGCGACCCACGGCGCACGAGCTACCGCGTCGTTCAGCGCCCGGCCGACGACCTTCACCCGCTTCGGCGTGGGCTGCCCTGTGCCTGACCCACTGGCGGTCATTCCGACATTCTCGCAAGTCTCCGGATAGCCTCCCGGCCGTGCGCGTCGCCATCGCATCCCTGCTTGCCGTGGCGACGCTTGCGTTGCCCGCCTGTGGCGCTGACTCCGACGACGGCTCGCCGGCGCCCGAGGGCCCGTGCGAGGCCGCCGAGACGCCGGCCGCGAAGGACGTCATCCTCGATCCTCCACCGTCCCGGCCGCAGGCACAGAAGAAGCTCACCGCGATCGTCGAGACCAGCTGCGGAACGATCGAGATCGCGCTCGACACCAAGGGCAGCCCGAAGACGACAGCCTCATTCGCCTACCTCGCTGTGAACGGCGTCTACGACAACACAGCCTGGCACCGGATCGCGCTGGCGCCGCCGGTCATCCAGGGCGGGGATCCAACCGGAGACGGGACCGGCGGGCCGGGATACTCGATCGACGAGCCGCCTCCCGCGGGCACGGCCTACACCAGGGGAGTCGTTGCGATGGCGAAGACCGAGGTTGAACCGCCGGGCCGCTCCGGCAGCCAGTTCTTCATCGTCACTGCCGCTGACGCCGGTCTTCCGCCGATCTACGCGCTCCTCGGGAAGGTGACCAAGGGCCTCGACGTGGTCGAGACGATCTCCCAATACGGCGACCCGACGGGCCAGACGGAGGACCCGCTCGAGCCCGTGGTCATTGAGTCGGTGACGGTCGAGAAGGGCTGAGGCGAGCTTGGAGCGGGTCTCCTTCGAGGCGCGGGGAGACGGCGGCAACGCCCTGCGGGGTGACCTCGCCGGCGAGGGACCGACGATCGTCGAGGCGCACGGCCTGACCGCGGTACGGAGTTATGTAACCCATGGCTCGACGGTGCTCGAGCGCGGTGGCTTCAAAATCGCCCGCTACGACGCCCGCGGGCACGGCGAGTCGGATCCAGCTCCCCATGACGCCGGGTACACCTACGCGGAGCTGGCCCAGGACATGGGCGCGATTGTCGACCATTTCAGCCCGGACGAGTCAGTGATCCTCGCGGGCCACTCGATGGGCGCGCACACCGCGGTCGCGTTCACGCTCGAGCGGCCCGAGCGAGTGGCGGCTCTGATCCTGATCGGCCCGGTAGCCCGCGGAGAGCCGACGCCTGCGGAGGTTAAGCAATACTGGGAACGCCTGTCCAGGGGGCTCGAAGAGGATGGGGTGGAGGGCTTTCTGCGCGCTTATGACGACGGCAGCTTGAATCCCGAGTGGCGGGAGGTGATCGTTCGCTTCACGCGACGCCGGCTCGCCCTGCACCGTGACATGCTGGCCGTCGCCCGGGCGTTGCGAGAGGTTCCGGAGTCACTGCCGTTCGTCGGGCTTTCGGCCCTCGCGTCGATTCAGGCCCCGGCGCTTGTCGTGGCGAGCCACGACAACGCGGATCCCGGCCATCCGTACGCCGTCGCCGAGGCATGGGCTGAGAGACTGTCCGAAGCGCGACTGGTGAGCGAGGAAGAGGGGGAGTCGCCGCTGGCCTGGCAGGGGGGCAAGCTGTCCAAGGAGATCGCCTCGTTCTGCGCGGAGCCGGCGGTGCAGGTGCGGCT
>JALZKA010000087.1 GCA_030859475.1 Actinomycetota bacterium | reverse complement strand
CCACAGGAGATCAACCCCCGCCCCCTTTCGAACCGCGAAGAGCGCAGCGGAAACGTCGCCGTCGGTGATGAAGCGGATCCGGGCGCCCGCTCCGCGAATCTCCTCGACCTTCTCCGCGTGACGCTCGCGGTCAAGCATGATCACGGTCACCTCCGATGTCGCCGAGCCCTTGCGTTCGGCCACCTTCGCGATCACGTCGGTGAGCGGCTCGTCCAGTGAGAGGAGGTCGGCGACCGACGGGCCTCCGGCGAGCTTTTCCATGTAAACGCAAGGGCCGGGATCGAACATCGTCCCCCGCTCGGCCAAGGCGATGACCGCCAGCGCTGACGGCATGCCACGCGCGCAAAGCCGTGTTCCCTCGAGCGGGTCGACGGCGATGTCAACCTCGGGCGGGCTGCCGTCGCCGATCCGCTCGCCGTTGTAGAGCATCGGCGCCTCGTCCTTCTCGCCCTCGCCGATGACGACGATCCCGTCCATCGGCACCGTCTCCAGCAGCAGGCGCATGGCGTCAACCGCGGCCTGATCGGCAGCTTCCTTGTCGCCCCGGCCCGCCCAGCGCGCGGCCGCCAGCGCCGCGGCCTCGGTGACCCGGACGAGCTCCAGCGCCAGGTTTCGGTCGGGCTTCGTCGAGTCCCGCAAGTCGTGGCTGATCACTCCCATGGACGCGGGAGGCTATCTGGCGCCCGCTTCGGCGGGCCGTGAATCGAAACGGCAGCCAGTCCTCGGGGGCCGCACCCACCGGCCACGGCCCCCAGCGCATATGTGCAGATCAGATCGAACGTCCCTCCCGGCCCTCCCTGGGGTGCAGCCAGGGACGTTCGAGGTGGTGCGGGTAACGGTGCGCTCGACGGGACGGCGAATCGAGGGGCGATGCCGGTCGCGGCCTCCTGGGTGGTCCGGCGCAGCGGTCGGCTAGACCGTGCCTGGGGCCTTGCGCTGCTGCTTGCCGCCGGAGTCCATCGAGCGCATGAAGCCGATCATGCCGATCGTCAGCGCTGCGACCAGGGCAACGAAGTAGCCGATCGAGAGACCGGTGCCGAAGGCGATGCCGTCGTCGGGCTCCGGCTTGAAGAGGATGCCGTTGTACGCGATCAGAACGACCCCGGCGAAGCCGGCCAGCATCGTGATCTCGCCGGGAGGGTAAGAGAGCTTGTGGCCGCGGACCAGGATGTAGCCCAGAATCGCCGGCGCGAGGGCCAGCAGCAGCATCAGCCAGCGCAGGATCGGGAACGTCTCCCACGCCGTGCAGCTGTGGTCACCGGTGCCGCAGATCCAGGCGTTCTGGACTTCACGCTCGGGCACGTCCGTCAACGTGAACCACGGCAGGAACAGGATGCTGATCACCAATAACGCCGAGGCGGCGATGCCCGCCAAGGTCCTGTTTCGATCCAGGCGCGAGAGGTCCATACCCGCGGCGAGCCTATACGACAAACGGTCGCTCCCGCTGCCGCGAACCGGAAGCCGAACGGTAGGTTTCGGCTGATGACGCGATGGGGCCTGACGCTGCCGCTGCCCTTGACCCCGCTGGGATCTCATGCGGAGCACGTCAAGCGGGCTGAGGCAGTGGGCTACACGGACCTCTGGTCGGGTGAGACGAACGGGCCCGACGGCTTCACGCCCCTCGCGTTCGCGGCGGCGCAGACCGAGCGGGTTCGGCTCGGCACCGGCGTCGTCGGAGTTTTCCAGCGCGGTCCGGCGCTGTTGGCCCAACAGGCGGCGGCGATGGCCGATGCGTCGCATGGGAGGTTCGCGCTCGGCATCGGCGCCTCGTCGGATCGCATCGTCGAGGGCTGGAACGGGATCCCGTTCGAAAAGCCCTACACGAAGGTGTCCGAGACCCTCGACTACCTGAAGATCGCGCTTGCCGGAGAACGAGCGCGTGGAGGGTTCAAGTTTGAGGCTGCGCCGGCGCAGCCGATCCCGATCGTGCTCGCGGCGCTCCGCGGGCGCATGCTGCGCCTGGCCGTCGAGAAGGCCGACGGTGCCTTCACGAACTTCCTGCCGCTGTCAGGTCTGCCGCAAGTCGTGAAGGGCATCGACGGCGCGCCCGCGGGCTTCGAGCTGCTTTGCCGGTTCTTCTGCCTGCCCGGGGAGCGCGAGCAGGTCGAGCCGATCGCCCGCTTCATGTTCTCCTCCTACATCACGGTCCCGGTCTACGAGGCGTTCTATCGCTGGCTCGGGCACGGCGAGGCGATCGATCCGATGGTCGATGCCTGGAAGTCCGGTGACCGCCAGGCCGCTGCGGCAGCCGCGCCGTGGGACCTGATCGAGGACATGTTCATCTTCGGCGAGCCGGACGCGATGAAAGGGCGGCTCGAGGAGTTCGTCGCCGGCGGCATCACGCTGCCGATCCTGACCCCGATCACGACGCCCGACAAGCTGGGCGAGCTGATCGAAGCGCTCGGGCCGGCACCGTGACCGAGCGTGATTGGTTTCCCGCGGGCTACGTCTACAGTGCCGCCACATGAGAATCGAAGGCGCGAGCGCGCTCGTCAGCGGCGGGGCCTCCGGGCTGGGTGAGGCGACGACGCGGCGGCTCCATGACGCTGGCGCCAAGGTCGTGATCGCCGACCTGAACGCGGAGAAGGGGGAGGCCCTCGCCACCGAGCTGGGCGACGACGCCCGTTTCGTGGCCGCCAACGTGACCGAGCCCGATCAGGTCCAGGCCGCGGTCGACGCCGCGGCGGACGCGGACGGTGGCCTGCGGATCTCGGTCTGCTGCGCCGGGATCGGCTGGGCGCAGCGGACGACGTCGAAGCACGGCCCCCACGATTTCGACGCCTTCCAGACCGTGGTCCAGGTCAACCTGATCGGCACCTTCAACGTCCTGCGCCTGGCGGCGACCGCGATGTCGGCCAACGAGCCGGACGGGGGCGGCGAGCGCGGGGTCGCAATCAATACCGCGTCGATCGCCGCCTTCGAAGGCCAGATCGGCCAGGTCTCATACGCCGCCTCGAAAGGCGGCATCGTCGGCATGACGCTTCCCGCGGCCCGCGACCTGGCCGGCCTTGGAATCCGCGTCAACACCATCGCTCCCGGCCTGTTCGACACGCCGCTCCTGGCGGCCCTGCCGGACGAAGCGCGCGCGGCGCTGGGGGCCGGCGTGCCATTCCCGAAACGCCTTGGCGACCCGGGCGAGTACGCGCAGCTCGCGCAACAGATCGTCGAGAACCCGATGCTGAACGGGGAGACGATCCGTCTCGACGGGGCCCTGCGAATGCCGCCCAAGTGAGTGCCCCTGCGCTCTTTCGGTTCGGCTTCCTCTGCGTTCCGGCGCCCGGCGTGCCCAGGACCCATCCGATCTGGAACGACTTGGCCGGGCAATGGCCGAGCCTCGAAGTCGAAGGGCTGATCATCTATGGCCATCCCGAAGCGCCGCTCGAACGCTACGAGGGCACCGGCGGGCGCGCCGTCTTAATCGGGGAGGCGTTCGCATCCGCCGGGACGGTCGCGTCGGTGATCACCGATCTCTTCGCGGCCGATGAGGACGACGATTTCTTCGCGGCGTTCAACCGGCTCAGCGGGCGCTTCGTGCTCCTCTTCTTCAAGGGTTCGATTCAGCGCGCCCTCCACGATCCGATCGGCTCCCGATCGCTCTATTACCGCTCGGGCCAGGAGATTGGAATCGGATCCCACGCGGAGCTGGTCGCGCGCACTCTCGGTCATCGCAGAAGCGCGGAAGTCAGGGAGATCCTGAACAGCGAGGAGTACCGGAGCCGAACCGTCAAGTACCTGCCCGGCGACCTGACGGTCTACGCGGGCGTCCACGGCCTGGCGCCGAACAACTACTACGACATCAGGGCCGGGCGGACGGTCAGGTACTGGCCCCGCCGTTCCCGGCGGGAGACCGGCTTCGAGCAATTCAGGACCGCGCTCGATGGCCACCTCGCCGCCTTGGCGTCGCATCTGAGGGATCGGCACACCCCGATTCTGGGAGTGACCGGCGGAATCGACACACGGACGATCATCGCCGCCTTCAATCGATTCGAGCTGCCCTTCCACGGGGCGACGTGGCTCCGCGGCAAAGGTGGCGCCGACGAACGCGAGCGGTCGATCATCGACGGCCTCACGGCCGCCGGAAGCTTCGAGCACACGTACATGGACCTGAGCCGGATGAACGGCGAGCTGCGATCCATTGCCCGCCTGGCCAAGCGAAACGCCGGGCGCTTCGGGCAGCCATCCCGCACCACGGCTCATTTGGACAAGCACTTCGGCCGCTCCGGCGCTGCGTTTGTCCGCGGCTACGGGGCGGAGATCCTGCGCGGGTTCTACAACCTGCCTGGCGGCTCCTCGAGCGCTGCTCGGCAGCGCTCGCCGGGCAGCCTGAGGGCTCGGATCGGACGTCATCTGGGCAGGCGCAGGACCCGCCCGGTCGCGGTGAGCCAACCGACTCCCGCCGCTCTGCTCAACGCGTACGACTCCAGCATGAGGCTGCCGCACCCCGGTCCCGAGCACACCCGTCTCGGGTTGGCCGCCTTCGAGGGCTTCGCCGCGCGGGCGAGCTTCGACCAGCGCCTGGCCGGTTTCGGATTCGACCTCAGCGACATCTTCTACTGGGAGCACAGGATGGGGATGTGGGGCAGCGCCAAGCACAACGAGATGGACCCGGCGCTGCTCTCGATCGCCGGCTTCAACAGCCGGTCCGTCTACGAGGCCGCATTCGGGACGGCGCCGCAGGAACGCCTGACCAAGGAGCTCTTGCTGCGCGTGATCAGCCGGTACGACCAGGAGCTGGCGGGCATGCCGTTCGTCTGACCGGCGGTATGATCGCCGGCTCTATGCCGCTGCGGGAACGAGGGTCCGGGAGGCTCACGGAAAGCATGCGACCAGACGACGACCCGGGCGAGGCGAAAGCCCGCGCACGCCCGCGCATCGTCTTCGTCGGCGGCACCGGACGGAGCGGCACGCACATCCTGGCCACGCTGATCAGCCAACACCGCCGGTATGCGTTCGTGCCCGTCGAGTCCCGCTTCCACGTCAACCCGCAGGGGCTCGCCGACCTGCTGGCGGGCGAGGCAGAGCCCCTGCAGTTCGTGCGCAAGCTGCGGCGCTTCTGGTGGCATCGGATCCCGGCCGGCGCGCCGCTGCCCGCCGTCCTGCCGAAGGTGCCGCTCGGCCGAGGGACCCGGGGCCTCCACAGCGCCGTCAGCCGCGACACGTTCGAGTCGGCAGTTGCGCGGTTCGAGGCGGCACTCGATACCGAGCCCCTCGAGGTGAGCTGCCGGCGCCTATTCCTCGACCTGCTCTGGCCGATCGCGGACGAGCAGGGCAAGCCCGGCCTGGTCGAGATGAGCACGCATACGGTCGCGCGCGCCCCGGAGCTCGCCCGGCTGTTTCCCGACGCGAAGCTCATCCACATCGTCCGCGACGGGCGCGACGCCGGCTCGTCGAAGGTAAGCAAGCGCCAGCGGAAGCACCATCCGCGGAACGTCGCGCAGGGCGTCGCATGGTGGCGCGAGCGCATCGAGCGCGCGGAGCGCTCGCTGGCGCGCGCGCCGGAGGGCTTCGTGTTGCCCCTGAGCCTGGACGAGCTCGTGGCCGGGGAGCGCGAAGCGGAGTTCGAGAAGCTTGTCCGATTCCTGCGGATCGAGAAGCCGGGTGGGCTTCGCCGGTTCTTCGACCGCAGGATGTCGCCCGAGAACGCGAGCCGGGGACGCTGGCGCGCGGGGCTCAGCGAGGCCGAGCAGCGCTCCGTGAACGAGGCCTACGAACAGGCGATCGCGGGGCTGGAAGCCAAGGGATACCCCAGCGGCGCGATCTTGCGCCGCGTCTACGAGCGCTTCGGCTGAGCGACACGGTCGGTGTCGGGCGCGGCCGCCGCGATCCCCAGGAGCGGGTCCTGACCGTCCAGCGCGCCATTGGCGGGATCCGCAAGCCGGATCGCCTCGGTCAACGCCTTTCTCGATCGCGAGGCGCGAAGCTCAGTCAGGGGTTGGATCACGCCTCGCAAGGCCAGCGCGCCGCCAACGTATCGGGGTGCCCATGCCCGCCCGGACCGTTTCCGGATCGCCCTCTCAAGGGTGTCGACGGCGACCTCCAGAGGAACGGCTTTCCGGACGAACGCCGGCATGATCCCTTCCATCGCCTTCGTCGAGGGGTGCTCGAAGGCCCCGCGCACAAGGTCGGTATCGATGAAGCCGAAGTAGGCGCAGCCCGCTCTGGCGCCCGTCGTTGAGAGCTCGACACGCAACGAGTCCGTGAGTGCTTCGACGCCCGCCTTCGAGGCGGCGTACGGGCCCATCAACGGCGCGTGGGAGGCCGCGGCCAGGGAAGCGACGTTGATCAGGTAGCCGTTGCGCTCGACGATCTGCCGCATGACCGCGCGGTCCGTGCGCCAGACACCCATCAGGTTCACCTCGAGCGTGCGCTCGACCTGCTCGACCGGAGCGGTCATGAGCGCTCCTACGGTGTGGATGCCGGCGTTCGCCACCGCGACGTCGATGCCGCCGAACAGGTCCACCGTCGCCGCGACCGCCCGCTCCAACGCGGCCATGTCGGTGACATCCACCTCGAACACCGCGCTCCGCTCACCCAGGCGCGCGGCCCGTTCCTCAAGCAGCTCCGGCTCGAGCCCGACCAGCGCCACGTTGGCCCCCTGCGCGTGAAGGCGCTCGGCGATGCCGGCTCCGATCCCGCGTGCGGCGCCCGTGACGAAGGCCGTTCGTCCGTTCACGTCAAACTTGGCCATCTGGTTCCTCTCGGTTGTAGCTATGCCGCGACGGCGGCCGTGATCTGGTGCTCGTCTGCGACCGGCGGCTCGGGAGCCGCGAAGTCGTACTCGTCGGGCCGAAGGACGCTCAGCTCGTTGCGGAACTGCCAGGTGGCCCCGGGCCAGAGCGTGATGTTCCGCCCATGCGAGTCGAGGTACCAGCTCTGACAGGTGCCTCGCGACCACACCGCGTCTCGCAACTCGCTCTGAACGCGCTCGTTGAAGGCCCGCTGCGCGGAGGGCGTCGGCGCCACCGACACTCCCGGCCCGCGGCGGCCAGCCTCCGAGATCGCCTTCATCGCCAGCTCGATCTGCCGCTCGATCATGAACACGACCGAGTTGTGGCCGAGGCCGGTGTTCGGCCCCAGCAGGACGAACAGGTTGGGATAGCCCGCGACCATGGTGCCGCGATGAGCCTGGATGCCGGACTTCGTCCACTCATCGCCCAGGAGCTTGCCCCCGACGCCCCGCAGCGCGACCGAGGTGGCCATCGCCTGGGTGTCGAAGCCGGTGCCGAGGATGATCGCGTCGACCTCGCGTTCCACGCCGGCCCCATCGACGATCGAGTGGGCGCGAATCTCGGCGATGCCATCGGTGATGACATCCGAGTTCGGCCTGTCGAGGGCTCGGTAGTAGGAGTTCGACATCAGCATTCGCTTGCACCCGAACTCGTAGTTGGGGGTGAGCTTGCGTCGCTTCACCGGATCGCCCACTTGGCGCTCCAGGTTCGTGCGCGCGAGCTTCTCGGCCAGGCGGCCGAACCGCTCACCCTTGATTGCCCTGAGGACGACTAGCTCGAGGAACCAATAGAGCGCAACCCGATAAGCCCGCTGAGTGGAGGGGAAGCGGCGGTAGAGAGCGCGCTCGAGCTTGGGGATGCGACGGTCGAGCTTTGGCAGCACCCACGGCGCGGTGCGCTGGTACAGGTCGAGCTGGGCCACCTTGGGCTGGATCTCCGGCACGAACTGGATCGCGCTCGCCCCGGTGCCGACCACCGCGACGCGCTTGCCGCCGAGGTCGTAATCGTGGTTCCACTTGGCCGAGTGGAACACGGTTCCTTCGAAGTTCTCGATCCCCGGGAAGTCCGGCTCGGCGGGGACGTGAAGGCCGCCGATCCCCGAGACCAGGAAGCGCGCCGTGAGGTTGACTTCGCCGTCCGGGCCCTGGCCACGGCAGCGCCAAAGGCCGGCCGCTTCGTCCCAGTCGGCGCCGGTCGCCTTGACGCCGAGCACAAGGTGATCGCGGAGCCGGTACTTGTCGGCGCAGCGCTCGAGGTAAGCGCGGATCTCCGGCTGAGGCGCGTACATCTGACTCCAGTCGGGGTTCGGCTCAAACGAATAGGAGTACATGTGGGAGGGCACATCGCACGCGCAACCGGGGTAGGTGTTCTCGCGCCAGGTGCCGGCGACCGAATCGGCCTTGTCGATGATCAGGAAGTCGTTGACGCCGTTCTGCTTCAGCTTGATCGCCATGCCCAAGCCGGAGAAGCCGTTGCCGACGATCAGCACTTCGTGGTCGGGCGCCTCCGGCCTCAGGGGCTCGTTCGGGGCGGGTGTGACGGCGGTGACTGGCATTGGTCTCCAAGTACGCTCGATCAGCAACGGAAACTACAACTTACACTGATGTAAGTTACAGTTCTGTAGCCTAGCACGAACCAGCGATGTCCGCCACCTCGACGAAATCCCCCCGCCTGAGCGGTCCCGAGCGACGGGCGCAGCTCTTGGACGTGACCAAGGCGATCGTCGGCGAACGGGGGTTTCATGCGATTTCGATCGACGCCGTCGCTCGACGGGCGGGGATCACGCGACCCGTCGTCTACGGCCACTTCGACGACCTCGCCGGCCTGCTCAACGCCCTGGTCCAACGTGAAGGTGAGCGCGCCGTGGCGCAGGTCCTCGGCCTGATCCCCCAGGAGACGCTCGGACAGGACCCGGTCGAGCTGGTCAGGCAAGGGTTGCGAGCCTTTCTCGAGGCTGTCGCCGAAGACCCGGTCACGTGGCGGCTCGTGCTGATGCCCCCGGAAGGCACGCCGGAGATCCTGCGCGCCCGAGCGGTCGAGGTGCGCGCGCGCGTAACCGCGCAGATCGCCGCGATCGTCCCCCAGGTGCTGGCTGAAGTCAGCGGCCCTGAGCCGATCGATCCGGAGCTGACGGCCTTGACGATTCAGGCAGTCGCCGAGGACGCGGCCCGGCTCTCGCTCGACGACCCGGAACGGTTCCCGATCGAGCGGCTGCTCGCCCACACCGAGTGGCTCCTGACGCAG
>JALZKA010000015.1 GCA_030859475.1 Actinomycetota bacterium | reverse complement strand
ACGCCGGTTGGTACCCCTACGCCGCGCAGATCGGCCAGACGGGGAAGACCGTCGCGCCGAAGCTGTATCTGGCGGCCGGGATCTCGGGCGCGATCCAGCACAAGGTCGGCATGCAGAACTCCGAGAACATCGTGGCGATCAACAAAGACCAGAACGCGCCGATCTTCGAGTTCTGCGACCTCGGGATCGTCGGCGATCTGAACAAGATCATGCCGAAGCTGACCGAAGCGATCAAGGCCAAGAAGGGCTAGTCACAAGCCATGGCAGTAGCACCCGCGGAGTTCCCGCCGCCGTTTGAAGCCGGCGACTACGTCGGACCGCCCACCGACGACCCCGACGAGCGCCTCGAGGCGGGCGTCGTGATCGTGGGCGGCGGGCCCGCGGGCCTGGCCTGCGCCAACAAGGTCATGCAGCTCCTGGCATCGGAGCCGGAGCTCACCGAGCAGCTCGGCGAGATCCCCGTTGCCGTGCTCGAGAAGGGCAAGGCGTGCGGGGCCCACAACGTCTCCGGGGCCAACATGCGCCCGTCGGCGATGGAGGAGCTGTTCCCGGACCTTGACCCGAGCGACTGGCCGGTCTACCAAAGGGTCGAAAAGGACGCGGTCTACCTGCTGACCAAGCGGCGCGCGATCCCGCTTAAGCCGCCGCCGCCCAACTTCCGAAACCACGGCAACTACGTGACCTCCGTGGCGAAGCTGAGCCGCTTTCTGGCTGAACGGGCCGAGGAGGCGGGCGCGTACATCCTCACGGAGACCGCGGCCGACAAGCTGCTGGTCTCCGACCGGATCGTCCGCGGCGTGCGCTCGGGTGACAAGGGACGGGGTCGCGACGGCGAGGAGCGCGCCAACTTCGAGCCGGGATCGGACCTGATGGCGAAGGCCACCGTGCTCGCCGAGGGCACGATCGGGCACCTGACCAACTGCGCCGTCGACTACTACGACCTCGGCGGCAACCCGCAGCGCTGGGAGATCGGGGTGAAGGAGATCTGGGAGGTGCCGAAGCCGCTCGACCGCGTGATCCACACGATGAACTGGCCGCTTCGCGCCGCTCCGAAGTACAACGAGTTCGGCGGTTCGTTCATCTATCCGATGGGGGAGGACAAGCTCTGCATCGGGATGGTCGCCGGCCTCGACACGACGGACGCCACCTTCTCCTGTCACGACCTTCTCCAGCAACTGAAGACCCACCCCTTCATCCGCGACCTGCTCGAGGGTGGCAAGCGGGTCGGCTGGGGCGCAAAGACGATCCCCTCGGGCGGTTACTGGTCGATGCCGCGCAGGCTCGCGGTCCCCGGCATGGTGATGTGCGGCGACAACGTCTCGATGGTCAACATCCCCTATCTCAAGGGGATCCACTACGCGATGCACGCCGGCATGTACGCCGCCGAGGCGATCGTCGACAGCCTCAAAAGGGATCCCGAGTCGGTCAACTTCGAGGCTTACGAGCAGAAGGTTCGCTCCTCCGAGATCGAGAAGGACCTCTACAAGTCACGCAACGTGCGCCAGCACGGCGACAAGGGGTTCGTTGCCTTCGGGGCGATCGCCAGCGCCTGGCTGGTCTCGAGCGGCGAGGCGCTGCCCGGTCACAAGCCCACCGAGCCCGACTCGGAGATCGAGATGACGATCGGCAAGGCCGGCGAGTCGTATCCCGAGCCCGACGGCTCCTACATCTTCGACAAGCTCTCCTCCGTCTTCCTCTCCGGCAACGCAACTCGCGACGACGCGCCCAATCACGTCCGGATCCAGACCCACGTCCCGCGTGAGGTGGCGCAGACCTGGGTCTCCATGTGCCCGGCGCAGGTGTATGAGATCCCCGAGGCGCAGCTCGAGTCGAACGAGCCGATGGTCGACGTCCACGTGACCGCATCGAACTGCGTGCAGTGCGGCGCGATCACCGCCAAGGGCGGGCGCCTGACGCTGCCCGAGGGCGGCGACGGGCCCCTCTACCAAGAGACCTGAGGGCCTGCGAGCGCGCCTCAGCGCTGTAGGCGCGGTGCGAGCGCGAAGCGCGAGGTCCTCGGCCCGCCGCCTCGCTCACTAGGGACTCGGCCTAGCTCGCTTCGGCGGCGGGCCTGCGTCCTTGCCAGCCGCGCTCGCAGCCTCCTCAGAGACCTGAGGGCTACCTTCTCTTGCGTGAATGCGGGCGCGCCGAGAACGACCCGGGTCCCGTTGCGCGACGGACGAGTCGCGCTCGTGGCGCAGCTGGGCCCGAGTGACCGCGATCGCTACCTGGACGGCCTCGGGCGGGCAGGACCCGATGCCCTCTACAAGCGGTTCATGACGCCGGTCTCGCGGCTGACGGAGTCGCAGCTCCGCTACCTGCTGGAGGTCGACCATCGCGACCACGAGGCGCTGCTGGTCGTCGACGAGGAGTCGGGCGAGGCCGTCGCCGTCGGCCGCTTCGTGCGCCTGGCACCCGCGGGCTCGGTGGCGGAGGTCGCGGTGCTCGTGATCGACGACTGGCAGGGCGCCGGGCTGGGAAAGGCGCTGTGCGAGCTGCTTGCCGAGCGTGCCGCCGAACTGGGAATCACGCGCTTCCAGGCCACCGTTTTGCAGGAGAACAAGCCGATGCTCGCGCTGTTCGAGTCGCTCGGCTCACCCAGCACGATCGGCAAGGACGGCCCCAGCGTGATCCTCGAAGTGGCCCTTCCGTCCAGCTATCCTCAGGCGTCATGAAGGCCGGAATCCACCCCGATTACGCGCTTGCGCACGTGCATTGCTCGTGTGGCAACAGCTTCTACACGCGCTCGACGAAGTCCGATCTTCATGTTGAGATCTGCTCCGACTGCCACCCCTTCTACACCGGCAAGCAGAAGCTGGTCGATACCGGCGGACGGGTCGAGCGCTTTCGCCGCCGCGCGGCCAAGAGCTCCACGAAGTAACGCCCGGGGCGATCAGTCGCCGATCGTCGCCGACCCCGTCCCCTCGAAGGACTCCACGTCGCGCATCGCAACCGCGGTGGCGGAGACGGTTACCAGGCGATCTCCGACGACGAGCATCCGCTGGATCTGGCCGCGGTAGCCGCCGCCGTCTTCAAACCGCGCCAGCTCGTCCAACTCACCGTCCTGGCCGACCCGCATCGCGACAGCGCCCTGGAAACCGGCGCGGCGCGAGTACTCGCTGACCGGGACCACCGCCAGACTGCGCTCGGGCGCGAAGAGGAACGCGTGATGATCCCACTCCGTCGCGCTGTTGCCGAACCCCCGGCTCAGGGCCAGCTCGGCCACGCGGGTCGGATTCACAGCGTCGGAGACATCGAACAGCGACGCCTGCGAGCCTGTCAACGACCCATCCTGGGTGCCGTTCTGTCCGATGCCCAAGAGCAGTCCGGCGCCAACGGGGTGCAGATAGGCGGAGAACCCCGGGATCTTCAGCTCGCCGGTCGCGCGCGGCGCCGCCGGATCGCCCAGGTCGATCACGTAAAGCGGATCGGTCTGCTCGAAGGTGACCACGTAGCCCTGATCGCCGATGAAGCGAACCGCCTGGATCTCCTCACCGCGCCCCAAGCCGGACACCTTGCCGACCTGATTCAGCTCGTCCCTGCCGATCGCCAGCACCGTCACGGCGCTTTCGCTTTCGTTCGGGCCTTCGGCCCAGCTCGACCCCTCGGTGGCCGCGACACGCAGATGGCCATCATGCTCGGACATCGAGAACTGGCTCAGCAGCTGGCCCTTGACCTCCGCCGACGCGCTGTAGGAGGTCGTGTCCGGATCGCTCACGTCGAAGCGGTGGATTGCGGTTTCGCCGGCGGGCTGGGGGATCGGCGCGATCTCGGCCGTCCTGCCGGTGATCCCGTCGGTTGTCGCGTCGATCACGTCCCATTCCGGTTTTGCAATCGTCGGCGTCGCGACATAGAGGCTCGATGCGGATGCGTAAACCGTCTGGCCGCCGGTCATCACCGCGTCCGTATCCACGGCAGGGAGGCCCTGCTCAAGGTCGATCGTCAGCACGCTGAGCATGCCCAAGCCGGCGAAATCCGTGGGGTACGAGACTTCGTCGCAGCCGAGGAGCGGCTCGCTCACGCTCGCGCCTGTCGCGGCGTCCGTGACGGTCATGCGGGGCAGCCAGCCCGGTTCGAGTCCTTCGCCGTCCTCGGCCACGCCGGTCTCCCCGGTGGTTCCCGACGGAGGCTCCGGCTCAGGATCGGGCGTGGAGCCGGGGCGCGGGTAGTCGGGCGTCGAGGCCATCACCAGGTGAGCCGTTTCCTCGCGCAAGCGGGAGCTGATCTCGTACCCCTCGACCTCCATCGTGCGAATCAGCGCCAGGGCTGACGGATCGGCGATGTCGACCTCGAGGATCCGGGTGCCGGGGCCGTCCGATCCGGCGATCAAGAGCGCTCGATCCGAGCCGATCAGGAGCTCAGCGGGCGCTCCGTCCCAGCGAGCGGCCCTGCCGGCGTCGTCGATCGCCAGCCGGTCGAGCAGCACGGGCTCGTCCCCGCCCACGTCATAGGCCTCCAGGCCGTGGCGCGTGCTCACGAAAAGGCTTTCGCCTGCGAGCTTGGCGATATCCGGCTCGTCGATCCCGACCTCTTGGACGTTGGTTCCGCTCTCGCTGGGCCCGACCACGTCCTCGCCCGCCGAGCGCGTCGCGACGCCGCCTTCTGCCGCCGCCACCGCCGGAACGGCGCCGTCCTCGATCACCATTGGACCACCCATCGGGTAGTAGGGCGCCCGGGCCCAGCGGTGCTCGTCGGCGTACTCGAGGATCTGCTCGCAGGAGTCGAACGGCTCGAGCGAAGCCGCCGCAGCGGGATCGAGGCCGCCAGAGGGGCCGAAGGCGCCACCGGCCCAGGCGACGCCCGTCGCGGCGACGGTCGCGCCCCCCAGGATCATCGCGGTGCGCTTGCTCTTCGGGCTCACAACCGGACTACGGGCAAACATGCCGATCCATCACGAGCGCCACTAGCCTCTGGCCTGTGATCGAGAAGCTGGTCGAACAGATCGAGGGCAGGTTCGCCGACCTCGAAGGGCATATGGCCGACCAGGCGGTGATCGCTGATCAGGAGCGCTATGCCGATGTGGGCCGTGAGTACCGGCGGCTCGGTGCCGCCAAGGCGCTCGCGGACGAGTGGCGCACGTTGCGCGATGACCTGGAGGGCGCGCGGGAGCTCCTGGAGTCCGATGGCGAGGACGAGGAGCTGCGTACCGTCCTGAACGAAGCGCCGCAGCGCATCGCGGCGATCGAGGAGCGGATCCGCTTCGCGATGGTCGACCCGGATCCCAACGACGACAAGAACGTCATCGTCGAGATCCGGGCGGGGGCCGGAGGCGACGAGGCCGCCCTGTTCGCGGGCGACCTCTACAAGATGCTGACCCGCTACGCGGTCGAGCGAGGTTTCCAGACTGAGGACCTGTCGCTATCGGTCGCCGAGATGGGTGGCTTCAAGGATGCGACTTTCGCGGTGAAGGGCGACGGGGCGTTCAGCGTTTTCAAGTTCGAGGGCGGCACGCACCGCGTGCAGCGCGTGCCGAAGACCGAGTCGCAGGGCAGGATCCACACCTCCACCGCGACGGTGGCCGTCCTTCCCGAGGCCGAGGAGGTCGAGATTGCGGTCGATCCGGGCGACCTGCAGGTTGACGTCTACCGCTCGTCCGGCCCCGGGGGGCAGTCGGTGAACACCACCGACTCCGCCGTTCGCATCACGCACAGGCCGACGGGGATAGTGGTTTCGATGCAGGATGAGAAATCGCAGCTTCAGAACCGCGAAAAGGCCATGCGGGTGCTCCGTGCACGGCTCTACGAGCGCAAGATCGCCGAGCAGCAGGCTGAGATCGCTGCGGACCGGCGATCGCAGGTCGGCACCGGCGAGCGCTCGGAGAAGATCCGGACCTACAACTACCCGCAGGGGAGGGTCACCGACCATCGCGTGAAGCTGACGGCTCACAACCTGGACGAGATCCTGGCGGGCAACTTGGGCCAGTTCACCGAAGCCCTTGCCGCCGAGGAGAAACGGGCGCTCCTGGCGGAGCAGGCCGAAGCCCCGAGCTGACATGGTTCTCAACTCGGTTTCCGACGCACTCGGCGCCGCGGTCGACGCGCTTTCGGCGGCTGGCGTTGACACCCCCAGGCTCGACGCGGAGCTCCTGTTGGCCGAGGTGACCGGCCGCAGTCGTGCGCAGCTTGCCGCCTCGCCGGAGGCGGGCGTGGAATCCGCAGCCGGCCGCGCGTTCGCAGAGCTTGTCCGCCGCAGGCTGCGCCGCGAGCCCATCGCCTACATCCTGGGGCGCTGCGGGTTTCGCCGGATCGAGCTGAGGGTCGATCGCCGCGTGCTGATCCCGAGGCCGGAAAGCGAGCTTCTCGTGGAGCTGGCGCTGGAGATCCAGCCGCGCACCGTGCTTGATGTGGGGACCGGGTCCGGAGCGGTCGCGCTGGCAATCGCCGACGAGCTGCCGCAGGCTTCGATCGTGGCCACCGACCTGTACCTTGACGCGCTGGAGGTGGCGGCCCGGAACGCCGATTGGCTCGGGGTGTCCGACCGGGTGCGCTTCGAACCGGGCTCGCTGCCGGCGTCCGGGGTGTTCGACCTGCTTCTGGCGAACCTGCCCTACGTGAGCGGCCGGGAGTGGCTCGGCTTGCAGCCGGAGCTGCGGGAGTTCGAGCCCCGCGGGGCGCTTACCCCCGGGCCGACAGGCCTGGAGGCGATCGAGGCGCTGCTCGGGGAGTTCGCCCTGCGCGATGACATCAGCGCTCGCGCAATCGGCCTGGAGGTGGGGGCGGGGCAGGCGGCGATCGTCGCCGAGCTGGTCCGCCGCGCGGGATTCGAGGAGGTCACGGTCCGGCCCGACCTGGCCGGGATCGATCGTGTTGTCGTCGGGGAGGCCGGGCCGTGAGCGATGTCGTCTCGATCGAGGGGGACGGGGCGGAGGTCGCACGCCAAAGGCTCGAGGCGACAATTGCCGCCGGGGGCGTGGCGGTGTTTCCGGCCGACGGACTCTACGGCCTGGCGTGCGACCCCTTGCGCGCCGATGCGATCGCGCGGATCCACCGGATCAAGGGCCGTGAGGACAGCAAGCCATCGGCGGTTCTTTTCTTCTCGCCGCTGATCCTGCGCGAGCTGATGAGCAGCCTCTCCGAGCTTTCCAGGCAGGCCTTGGCGGCGCTTCTGCCGGGGCCGGTCACCGTCGTCGTGGCTAATCCCGAGCGGCGCTACGCGCTGGCTTGCGGTTCGGATCCCGACCGTCTGGGAATCCGCTTGATCGAGAGCCCGCTGACCAGTGTCGCCACGCCGCTCTTCCAGACCTCGGCGAATTTTGCCGGGGAGCCGGCGACGTCGTCGTTCGAGGAGATCCCGGAGTCGATCGTGACCGCGGTCGACCTGGCGATCGACGGGGGTCCCCTCAGCGGTGAGCCGTCAACCGTCGTCGACGTGTCGGGCCTCGAGCGGGGTGAGCCGTGGCGCGTCCTGCGCCAGGGGGGGATGAAGGAGGCTGACTTGGCGGAGCGGCTCAGCCCGCTGCAGCCAACGCGTCCTCGAGGCTGAAGAACAGGTCGACCCGGCGCATCAGCTCGCCCTCGAGGCGGATCAGCATGAACGCGGTCTGGGTGGCCTCGAGCCCGCTTGCCTGGCCCCGGGCCTTCATCGTGAAGCTGACGACGACCTTGCCGTCGCCTGCATCCCGGATCTCGTCGGGCTCGATTCGGACCTCGTCCATCACCTCGTAGAACGATTCCCACCAGAGGCGCATGCCCTCGGGCCCGCGATAGACCTGGGGCTCGGCCGCCATCCCGGGCAGGGTCTCCATCGTGAAATCGGGGTGGGCCTTCGCAATCAAGGCTTCGTAGCCGCTCTCGGGCAACGACGTGAAAACGGCCCGGACCAGCTCGACATCCGCCGCTGACATGGCTCGAAATCTATCCAGGCCCTGCGCTCGCGCTATCTTCGCCTCCAAGTGCGTATCGCTGTCGGATCCGATCACGCGGGCTTCGAGCTCAAGGAGGTCGTCCGCCCCTTGCTGGAAGCGGGCGGGCATGAAGTCGTGGACGTCGGCACCGCGTCTGAGGAATCGACCGATTACCCACGGCACGCGGCCGAGGCCGCCCGCCTGGTGGCATCCGGCGAGGCCGACCGAGCGGTGATCGTCTGCGGGTCGGGCGTGGGGGTCTCGATCGTCGCCAACAAGGTCGACGGTGTGCGTGCGGTGAACGCGCACGACGCGGGGGAGGCGGAGATGAGCCGCCGCCACAACGACGCGAATGTCTTGGCCCTGGCGGGCCGGCGGCTTTCGGCTGTCGATGCCGGCCCCATAATCGAGCGGTTCCTGAACACGGAGTTCGAGGGTGGCCGCCACGGGCGCCGGGTTGATCAGATCAGCGCCGTCGAGCGCGGCGAAGACCTCTGATCGATCGGGCCTGCCGCTTCGATCATCGAGCGGACGAAAAGCTCGCGCGCGTCGCTTAGCTCCGTGCTTTCGCCGCGCTCGATCCGCTCCAGCAACAGACCCTCGATCCCGGCGATGAGCATGACGGAGAAAGCCGGAATCCGAGGGGCGGGGAGGGGGTCGCCCGCCGCGCCCAGCAACTCCCTCAGGACCGCGCGGAACCCGTCCTTGACCTCCCGCATCACGGCGCGGATCTCCTCGTCGACCACGGACACCGCGCTCAGGTCGAAGTACACGCGTGGCAGGCGCTCGTCTCCCGCCACGATCTCCCAGACCCCGGTCAGGGCACCGCGAACGATGTCCTCGACCGTCGAGGCGCCCTCCAGCCCCTGGAGGATCTGTCTGGAGATCGAGTCTCCCAGCTCGCGGGCCGCCGCTTTGACGAGCCCGGATTTGGAGCCGAAATGGTAGGTGATCAGAGCCTTGTTCTGGCCAGAAGCCGCGGCGACCTTGGCCAGCGACAGCCCGGCGTAGCCGTCGGACTTCAACACATCCAGGCATGCGTCGAGGATCCGCTCACGGGCGCCGGTCGGCGGTCGCCCCGGGCCGGGTTTGGTTGCCGCAGGGGCCGACGCCACCGTGGTGCCTAGGCGGCGAGCATGGCGGGGTCGAGCCCCATTGCTGCGAGCTTCTTGGAAAGCGACTTCGCGGCGTAGGCGTAGACCTCCGACGAGTGGTAGAAGGGCGTGTCGAAGTCGTAGGGGTCGTCGACCCACGGCGGGGCAAAGACAAGCGGGGCGACCGGAAGGGTCTCCTTCAGCGTCGCTTCGATGATCTTCGCGTTTTGAGGGTCGTCCTTGATCGCGTCGGCGAGGAACTTGACGCCGAAGCCGACGTGGCGCGACTCGTCGCGGTTGACGGCCGTGAACCCCTGGACGAAGCCGGGGAACCAGCCCCGCTCCTTGAGCGACTTGATCATGAACCGCGCAGCGGTGAGCGCCAGCATCCCCTCGATCACCACCATGTAGGTGGTGACGCCCCGGACAAGCGCGGGGAAATCGCTTGGATCCTTGCGAAGCCGCTCGGCGGCCTCGTGGAGGATGCCGTCGAAGAGCGTCTTCCAGTCATCGTTGACGACCCCGTAGTTCTGCTCGAGCATCGGGCCGATGCCATCCGCCTCGTCGCCGAAGACCTCGCGGTAGAAGCGGTCCCAGAAGACGACGTGCTTTGCCTCGTCGGAGATCTGCGTCGTCAGGAAGAGCTGCGCCTCATGAGTTGGCGCCGCGAGCGCGAAGGGGAGCAGCTCAACCGTGACCCGTTCTTCAGCGATGAAGAACTCAGAGAAGCCGAAGCGAATGAAGCGTCGCTCGTCCTCGGTGAACATCTCGGGGTCCGCCCACTGACGTGCGTCCTCCGTGAAGTCGAAGTCCTCGGTGGACCAATGCTGCCGCTGCCAGCGCATGAAGAGCTTCTCGTAGGACGGCGCGGCTTCGACGATCCGGTCGAGGCCGGACATGACCTTGTCGATATCGCCGTCCAGGAGGACCTGGAGGGCCTCGTCGTCGTCCGTTTTCCGCTCGACCTCGGTCTGGGTTGACGCACCGTTCTCACTCACGATTCCTCCTCGATTGGCTGGCCGCGTTGCGAATTACTAACCGATCGACCAATAAATGTCAAGGGGCCGCCGCGATCCACCCCCGCCGAGCTCAACATTGACCACATTGGGCTGCGCTCATCGCGAGCTCGATGCCGGCCCCTGCCCGAGATCGTGATTGACCCCGCCATTTGGCGGTCAAGCCGATCTCGACGGTGGATGAGCCGGAGCGCTCCGCGCCGCCAGTGCGCGGGCGATGCGATCGATCACTTCACCTGGCCTCTTTGTGAGCTGGTGCCAGGTGATCCGCAGGACCACGTACCCGCGAGCCACCATCTCAGCGTCTCGCGCCGTGTCTGCTTCGCGTTTGCCGCCGGTCGAGTGAAAGGCGGCTCCGTCCATCTCGACGACCACCTTTTCGCTCGCAAAGAGAATGTCCGCCCGATACGGCCCGACCTTGGCCTCGGTCCGCGGGTGCGGAAGCGACGAGCGGCGGATCAGCTCCAGCAACATTCGGTGGGCCACCTCGATCGTCACGCAGGGCGGCTCGTCGCGGTCGACCAGTGCCCTGACGGATCGGACTCCGCGGTGTCCGCGGTGGTCCATCAACGTGGCAATCATCTTCCTGCGCGTGAACAAGCCTTTGATCAGCCCCTCCTCGTAAGCCCGTCCTAGCTCGAACTCCGTCCCTTGTGAAGCGAATTCGATGATCGCTCGCGTCGGCGCGGTTACCGGAATCCGGAGATGACGCCCCACGTAGCGGTCGGACAGCGTTTCGCTCACGTGAAGACGCAGGCTTCCGGGTCCCTGGATCCTGCGATTGCGGGTCGTGACCTGAAGGGCAAGGCCATCGCGGCGCGGAAGCATCCGCCAAAGCTCGATTGCGGAGCGATGGGACAGGAAGGCATATGGGCCGCAAGCAAGCACAGCCGCTAGCTCCCGGGCCAGCGCGGGCATCGCGCGATGCCCGACCATGTAGACGCCCGGATACACGGTGTGAAGCCGGCCGCGTGCGACCCAGTGGTCGATGGTGCGGTCGGACAGGCCAATGCCTCGGAGTTGCGCCCGGGTGACGGCACCGTACTGGCGCGACGCAATCGAGGCAACGGTGGCCGCCCATCGAGATCGACCTGACCGCAATTCAGTGGGGTCAATCACGATCTCGGCCGCACGGGTGAATCGAGGTGAATTTCGACGCAACCTGTTGTGGTCGACGTTGAGCTCGGGGGGGAGGGAGGGTGGGGCTCATCATCCCCGCCAACCCCGGCGTCCCGCTACCCGCCCCCCGGTACGTGGGCCTGAGCTTCGGTGCTGCCGTCCTCCTTAGCGCAGCGACCGCGCCCGCCGGCGCGGGAATGCGCGAATGAAGGTCGGCAAGCTGCGCGGCGAGCCGCGGAAGCGCAGGCGCCTGGTCAGCAAGGCGCGCCGGGGGTCAAGGATGTTCTTCGAGATCCCGATCCAGTCGGCCCAGGTCGTCTCCCAGGTGATGTCGGCGTGGGGCGCCACGCCGGGCTCGGCCCGGGTCGAGCCGTTGGCGACGATCACGTGCCACGGGTCGGCGTCGGCGAAGCGCCACTGAACCGTCAGCGGCGAGCCGTTGATGGCAGACGTGTCGGCCGACCGCGCCACGAGGTCGAAGAACAGCCTCTGGAGCTCGGGCGACGATTGCGGGTTGGGGTGGGGCTGGCCTATGATGCCGGCCTCGAGCAGCGCGATCTGCCGTCGTGCTACCTCCGCCGGACCCAGTTCGGGATCGATCGGCAAGACCCCCGGCATCTCCTCGAGTGGCCAGCCGATCGCCCTCCATTTCGTCCGGACCGAGCGGAACCCGAACTCGAAGATGTCCTCCATCTCGAATCCGTAGCAGCGGGTGTACTCGCGATCGAAGCCTGGCGGGGTGAATACCGCCATCGAGTACGGAAGCACGTCCAGCAGCAGCTCCCGAACCGCCTCGCGACACTCGTCGGATTCGTCGAAGAGCTCAGCGAGGACCTTGACCCCGAAGCCGATGTGGCGCTGCTCGTCGCGCGAGATGTTCCCCATTCCCTCGGTGAAGCCGGGCAGCGTTCCGGCTTTTGCGAAGTAGTCTTCGATGAAGTGCTGGCCCGGCTGGGCCAGCGTTGCCTCCACGACCAGGTGATAGAGCGCGATCGCCTGCGCGAACTTCGGCAGCGAGCGGTCGCGCCGCAGCTCGTCCGCCATGCGATCGAGGAAGCCGAACACGTGGCGGTAGCCCCAGCTCAGCTGCGGGCGGGTCGCCGCGAGGGTGTCCTGGATGGACTCACCGGCGCCGATCACCTCCTTGAAGAAGCGATGGAAGAAGACCGCGTGGCGGGCCTCGTCGACCTGCTGAGTCGCCAGGAAGTACTTCTGCTCCTCCTTGGGAGCCGCGTCGATGTAGGGGGAGAGGTTGTCGGCGACCGAATCCTCGCCGTAGAGGAACATCGAGTAGATCCACATCGCCGAGCGCTGCTGAATCCCCGTCAGCGCCTGCCAGCCCTCGCGATCCTCGCTCAGGTCGATTGCGGTGGCGCTCCAGTTCGACTGCTCCCAGCGCTGATAGAGGTCCTCGTAGGAGATCGAGTCCGCGGTCTTTATTCCATCGTGCTGGGCAACGCTCACTCCTGGTCCTCCTCGTTCGCGGGCTGCGTCACCATCGTAACTGACCGGCTAGTCAGTTAGTAGGCTGGATGCGTGCAGAGGAGCTCCGGGACCACCAGGAGGCGGATGTCAGCCACCGACCGGCGCCAGGCGATCCTGGAGAGCGCCCTGGACGTCTTCTCCGAGCGCGGGTTCGACCAGGCGTCGCTCGACGACGTCGCGGGGCACGGCGGCGTCTCGAAGGCGCTGATCTACGAGCACTTCAACTCGAAGCGCGAGCTTCAGATCGCCTTGCTCGACACCTTCGTTCACGAACTGATCGACCGGGTGGTGGGAGCGATCGGCGCCGAGGCGGACAACGAGGCGCGCCTGCGCGCGGGGATCGAGTCGTTTCTCGAGTTCGCCGAGGAGCGCCCGGCCGCGCTTCGGCTGCTGACTCGCAACGTCGCCGATCCCGACGCGGGGGAGGCGCTCGACCGCTTGCGCGAGGAGGCCGCGGGCGCCGTCGCTTCGATGATGGTCGCCGAGGCGCCACCGCCGCAGCCCGGCGACCTGGCGGTCGCGGACACATCGGCCGTGCTCGCCCATCTGATCGCGGGCGGCATCCAGTTCATGGCCGGGTGGTGGCTCGAGAACCCGCGTGCCGTGCCGCGCGATCGGGTCGTTGAAGTCGCAATGGATCTCTACTGGCTTGGCCTGGAGCGGGTGGGCGCGGGCGAGCGGTGGGGCCGGTCGAGCTAGTCTCGCCTGACCTTCGCACCACCGCGACCAGAAAGGATCTAGGCATTGGGAAAGATCGTTGTTACGGAGTTCGTGTCACTCGACGGCGTGATGGAGGCGCCCGGGGGCGAGGACTTCAAGTATCCGGGCTGGAGCTTCGAGTTCGACCGCGGCGAGGAGGGCAACCAGTTCAAGCTCGACGAGACGCTCGAGACCGATGTCCTCTTGATCGGGCGCACCACCTACGAGAGCTTCGCCGGGGCGTGGCCGGAGCGGGAGGGCCCCTTCGCGGACAAGTTCAACGAAATGCCCAAGTACGTCGTCTCGTCAACGCTCTCCGATCCCGACTGGAACAACACGACCGTCATCAATGGCGACGTGATCGCGGAGGTCACCAAGCTGAAGGAGGAGGTCGACGGGATCATCCAGGTCCCCGGCAGTCACCGGCTCGTCCAGGCGTTGATCGAGGACGACCTCGTCGACGAGTTCCACCTCATGGTGTTTCCGGTGGTGCTCGGCACCGGCAAGAAGCTGTTCGGCGAGACCTCCGACAAGACGGCCTGGCACCTGACGGATTCGAAGACGGTTGGCGACGGCGTCGCGATCCTTGTCTATGAGCGCCGCTCCTGATCTGGAGCCAACGACTCACGTCATCCCTGAGCAGCTGCGCACAGGCCTCGATCACGTCCGTTTCGCGCCCGCTGACGCCGGGACGCTCGAGCTGATCGCCGCCCGCCCGGCGGAGGAGGAGCGCAAGCTGATGGAGGCCGGCCGCGCGTTGAACCTGCGCGGCTTCAACACGCGGGTGGTCGAGGCCGGGGCGATTCGCCAGGGGGACGTAGTTCGCAAGGTCAACGAGTAGAGGAGGTACGCAACCATGGACACACCGCCAGTCGTGCCGCCCGAGGAATGGGAAGCGGCCCGCGCGGAGCTGCTGGTCTCAGAAAAGGAGCTGACGCGGGCGCGCGACGCTCTCGCAGCCCAGCGCCGCCGGATGCCGTGGATGGCCATCGAGAAGGACTACGCCTTCGAGGGTCCGGACGGCCAGGCAAACCTGCTCGACCTGTTCGGCGGGCGCCGCCAGCTGATCGTCTACCGGTTCTTCTACGAGCCCGGGGTCGAAAACTTCCCCGAGGCCGGTTGCCCGGGCTGTTCGTTCGTCGCCGACCAGGTGGCGCACCTCGCGCACCTGAACGCTCGCGACACGACCCTCGCCTTCGTCTCGCGGGCGCCGCAGGCGGACATCGCCCGCTGGAAGGCGCGGATGGGGTGGGAGATTCCGTGGTTCACGCTCACCGACGATTTCGACGCGGACCTGGGCGTCGGCGAGTGGCACGGCACGAACGCGTTCGTGCGGGACGGCAAGAAGATCTTCCGCACGTACTTCGTCGACAACCGAGGCGACGAGGCGATGGGCAGCACCTGGAACTACCTCGACATCACAGCGCTCGGGCGCCAGGAGGAGTGGGAGGACTCGCCCGAGGGCTACCCCCAGACGCCGCCGTATGAGTGGTGGCACCTTCACGACGAGTACCCGGATGCGCCCGAATAGGCGGCTCTGTGCAGAATAATGTACACTTAACCCATGACGAAAGTTGTCCCATTCACTGTGGCGCGCTCGACGCTGAGCGAGCTGCTGGATGAGGTCAACGACCGCCACGAGCATGTGGTCATCACGCGCAAAGGGAGGCCTGCCGGCGTCGTTCTCTCAAACGAGGAATACGACGCTCTGGTCGAGACTCTTGAGGTTCTCGAAGACGAAGACACCCTCGCTGCGCTGCGCGAGAGTGAAGAGGACGTGCGGGATGGTCGACTCGTCTCGCTGTCCGACCTGAGGCGCGAACTCGGGCTTGAATGAACCACGGCTGACCCGCCGCGCGCGCCAGGACCTCGAATTGCTCCCCGGACCGGTTCGCGAGGCAGTCTTTGAAACGCTGAGCGCGATCGGTCGTGACCCGCAGGGAGAAGGCAAGCAATTGGTCGGACGGCTCCGCGGCTTGTGGTCAGCGCGCGTTGGGAGCTACCGCGTGCTCTACACGATTGAGGACAACGGAGTGATTGTCCGCGCGATTCGCCATCGCGCCGTTGCCTACCGACGCCGAGGTGAGAAGGGCTGAGTGCTACACGCGAGACGCTCGTATCCACTCCGTCGGTGAACACCCACTGTTCCTTTCGGACGGGAGGAGAAGCGAGCGCTGTCGCTTCTGGATTCCCCCGCCCCACTAGCCGGTGACGACGGTAAGAATGTTGCGATACTCGACACCGCGATGGGGCGACATCTCGATGAGCGACTCGCCTTGCGCGCGCCGTGGCTCTTCCGTCGGCTGATGAAGCTGCTGATGGCGCTGCCGGTCGATTCGTCGGTCAGGCGAAGAGCTCTGAGGGCGATTGGTGAGCGCGGATGGGCGGCGTTTTCGCGGGGCGACGACGAGGTGCTCTTGCTCCTCGTTGACCGCGACGTAGAGCTCAACCACATCGGGGGCATCCCCGGGATCGGTCTCGGGGCGAGCTACCGCGGCAGCGAGGGATTTCTCGAGTTCGGGAGGCTCTGGCGCGCGGAGTGGGCGGGCTCACAGCTCACGCACACTCCCGAGGCACTGATCGACCTCGGTGACCGCCTCGTCTGGCGCGTCAGGCTCACTGCTCGCGGCGCGAGCAGCGGTGTGAGCGTCAACCAGACCTCTGGCTTCGTCCAGTGGTGGGCTGACGGCGCGCTCGTGCGATCGGATGCCTACTACCAATGGTCTGAGTGCATCGAGGCGCTCGGGCTTGACAACATCGCGCGGCCCGGCTCACCTACGTAAGAGCCGGTGCGCGATCAGGGTCCGGGCGTTCAGCACGGCCGTCATCACCCGTTCGCCGATCGACCCTGTCTGCGGCATGAGTCCGAGCTGCCGCGCGATCGTCATTCCGTCGGCGTATCCGTCGAGGCGCTGGATCTTCCCGTCGGCGACCCGCCCGATGTCGAGTCCCTCGAAGTCCAAGGCGGCACCGGTCGGGCGGAAGCCCATGAACCTCCCGGGTCCGGAAAATGTCCCGCGTAGGCGCCAGCGGAAGGCTGCGGTGTGATTCTCTGCAACGAGATCAAGCACCTGGAATGAGAGATCCGGGAACGCCTTCCGTAGCTCAGAGAGATAGTTGGCCACTTCCTAGCGGCGGGCAGGGCCGAAGTTTCCGTGCAACGTCCCGACGGCGTCGGCGGAGTAGTGACGCAACGGCGCGTCGAACCGGCCCGCCTCGAGCTCAGCGAAGTACGCCCGCAGTATCTCGCGAGCATCGCTCGCAGCAGAGCTTCGTTCGGTCTCCTTGCTCTCCGACAAGCCGCCTCCTAGTGCAGGTCCGGCCGCCAGCATAACCCGCCCGGACTGCCGTGGGACTGCTCGCCCGACCTATCGCTCGTCGAATATCGCCACAGCGCCAACGTTCACGCTCGCAGGGGACTGACACCCCCTGTCGCCCCCGATGGATACAACCGAGGACCTGACGGTACTCGTGATCGAGTTGGACGACGATCATCCGGGGCAAGCTCCATTGCCTGCGGAGTGGGCGTCTGACACGACCCGTTCGGCCCAATGATCATTGCCGCCTTGGACTGGAAGCGAGCGCGTACCTGGCGGCTTGAAGTCAGCCACTCAGCTTCGGGCTGACCCAGTCTTCCGCCAACCTCGCGCCCAGCAGCGGCCCGAGCCCCTCCACCGCAACCCGCTCCTGCTTCAGCGTGTCGCGCTCGCGCAGCGTCACCGTGTCGTCCTCAAGCGTCTGGCCGTCGACGGTGACGCCGAAGGGTGTCCCGATCTCGTCCTGGCGGCGGTAGCGCTTGCCGATCGAGCCGCCGTCGTCGTACTCGGCCTGCATCAGGGGGCGCAGGTCCTCGAAGATGGCCCGTGCCCGTTCGGGCATGCCCTCCTTGGAGACCAGCGGCATGATCGCGACCTTGACCGGCGCCAGCTTGGGATGCAGGCGAAGGACGGTGCGCTGTTTGCCCTCGACCTCCTCGACGTCGTAGGCGTCGACGAGGAACGCAAGTGCTGCCCGGTCGGCGCCGGCGGCGGGCTCGATCACGTGCGGGACATAGCGCTCGCCCGTGGACTGGTCGAAGTACTCGAGCTTTAAGCCGGAGAACTTCGCATGCTGGGTCAGGTCGAAGTCGCCGCGGTTGGCGATCCCCTCCAGCTCGGACCAGCCGATCGGGAACAGGTACTCCACGTCGGAGGTCGCCGTGGAGTAGTGGGAGAGCTCGTCGGCCTCGTGCGGGCGCAGCGTGAGGTAGTCGGGGCGGATCCCGAGCCTCACGTACCAGTCGAAGCGTGCCTCGCACCAGCGCTCGAACCACGTGCGGGCGTCGGCGGGAGGGACGAAGAACTCCATCTCCATCTGCTCGAACTCACGCGTGCGGAAGATGAAGTTGCCGGGAGTTATCTCGTTGCGAAACGACTTGCCGACCTGCGCGATCCCGAACGGCGGTTTCTTGCGCGCGAACTGGAGCACGTTCTTGAAGTTGATGAAGATCCCCTGCGCGGTCTCGGGGCGCAGGTAGGCGCTTGACCCGGTTTCCTTGACGGGGCCGACCGTCGTCTCGAACATCAGGTTGAACTGGCGTACCTCGGTCAGGTCGTGACGGCGGTCCTCAGCCTTCGGCAGGCTTGCCTTGGCCGGGCATAGCTCCTCGCGATCGAGGTGATCGGCGCGGAAGCGCTGCTTGCAAGCACGACAGTCGACCAGCGGATCGGTGAACCCCGCGAGGTGGCCCGAGGCCTCCCACACCTTCGGATGCTGGAGGATCGCCGAGTCGAGCGCGACGACGTCGTCGCGCTCTTGCAGCATCGAGCGCCACCACTCGTTCTTGACGTTCGTCTTCAGCAGGACGCCGTAGTGCCCGTAGTCGTAGGTCGAACCGAGGCCACCGTAGATCTCGGACGAGGGAAAGACGAACCCCCGCCGCTTGCAGAGCGAGACGATCTCGTCCATCGTCACGTCCACCGGCGGATCCGCCTTGGCCCGGGCGTCAGTCATGGCCCGCAGGCTAGCGATGGGATGCGGGGACGAAGAGAAACCGCCCTTTGGCGTGCCGGGCCGATTTTCGCGGGGGCGTCCGTGATAATCCCGTGATGCCCATCTACGAGTACCGCTGCACCAAAGGTCATGCGTTCGAGGCCTTTCAGAGCATGTCGGAAGATTCGATCTCCGAGTGTCAGGAATGCGGCGGACCTTGCGAACGCGTGCTGTCAGCCCCTGCGATCCACTACAAGGGATCCGGGTTCTACACGACCGACTACGCGCGCAAGGGGGCGAACAAGCAAACGGCGGCGGAATCCGACTCGAGCTCCGGCGGCGATAAGAGCTCGTCCGACTCGTCGGGTTCCTCAAAGAGCGACTCTTCCGGCTCGTCTGGATCGTCGACGGCCGATGCGAAGCCGAGCACCAGTACGTCTTCGGACTGATCCCTTCAGGCCGCCCCACGCCCGGGGTGCCCGATTCGCGTCGAACGTCCCTTAAGACCCCTCATAGGGTGCAGCGAGGGACGTTCGATGCGGGACGGCGCGACCAACGTCCCGCAGTACCCCGTATACCGGGCACTCCGGGACGTTCGATGTGTTGTGCGGGTGGCGCGGTCCGTCCGGGTGAGGGAGGTCCTCCGAGGCTTAGCCCGGCGGGCTGCAGACGGGCGTGCGCTCCGGCGCTTCGCCGGTCAGCCGGCGGACGGCCTTGCTGCACTCCTCGACGGGCACGAAGAGGCTTCCCGAGGGCCCCGGGCCGAACGGCTTCAGGACAACGGTGTCGGAGCTACCCCCGATCACGGCGGCCATCGCGAGCTGCGGCATCGTGAGGCCGCCCATGTCGGAGACCATCGCCTTGGGGGCGTTCCAGCCGATCAGGGGGCCGAACAGGAAATTCCGCGGGACTCTCAGCGGATCGGTGAGACGACCCTTGATCCCATTCAAGATCAGCTGCTGGAACCGGTTTCGGTCGAGGTCGTCGATCGGGGGCCCACACGTGGAGGTTCGCGTTCGGGCCAGAACAAGCGCTTTCTCTCCGCTCAGCGTCACCTCGCCCGGCGGCAGGCTGATCCTGAACGTGCCGGAGATCTCGCTGCAGACCCGGCGCGGCATGTCGACCTTGACGCCGCCGATCGCGTCGATGAAGTCGCGGAAGCCGGCGAAATCGACGATTGCAACGTGATGGATGTCGATTCCCAGGAACTCCTCGACGGTCTGGATCTGGAGCTCGGCGCCACCGAAGGCGAAGGCCCCGTTGATCCGCTGGTTGTCCTGGCCGGGGATTGCGGCCCAGACGTCGCGGGGGATCGAAAGCTTCTCAAACGCGCCACCGCCGGCGCGCAGGATCATGATCGTGTCCGCTCGCGACCCGGAGCACTCAGCGGGCGGCGCTTGGCCCGACGCGGCCGCCTCGACGCATTTGTCGGCGACTGCCTCCGACGACGCGAACTCGTCCGAGCGGACGTCGGTGCCAAGCACGAGGATGTTCTGGGGAACCGCCACCAGCAGCGGGTTGCCGCCCAAGAAGCCCCCGGTGTCGGCCAGCTTCGACTTCTGGATCGTGGCGGAGATCGCGAACGACAGGAAGCTCAGAATGAGCCAGCCGAGCAGGATGAGCCCGACGATCCGCAGCCAGGAGCGGCCACCCTCGCCTTCGCCCTTGGGGAGCTTCGGCCCCTTGGGGGCACGGGGCGTTCGCGACGGCTTGGCGTCATCCTTACCGAGCTTGGGCCCGTCGCCGGGATCCCGTCCCGGCAAGGTGAAACGGCGTGACTTGTAGACCTTGTAGTCGGGTCGCTCGGGGCGCCCCCCCTCGTCATTCGGGCTCATTGACTAGAAATACTCCCTGATGGCCCCGCCACCTTCACCTGACACAGACTCCGCGAGCGAGGCCGTGGGCGTCGATTTGGGGGGCACCAAGCTCCTGACGGGCGTCGTCGGGGCCGGCCCGGAGGTGCTGCACAGCTCGGAGAAGTCGAGCTCCGGGCAAACGAGCGACGAGTTGATGGACACGTTGGAGCTGGAGTTGCGCACCGCCGTGGCCGCCCGCCCCGATGTCGGAGCGATCGGCCTCGGGGTGCCATGCACGATCGACCATGAGCGGGGGCTCGCGATCCAGGCCGTGAATCTGCCGATCGTCGATCTCCCGATCCGGGACTTGATCTCGGATCGCCTGGGTCTGCCCGTCTCGATTGACAACGACGGCAATACGGCCGCCCTCGCAGAGCACCGGTGGGGGGCCGCTCGCGGCGCTCGGAACGCCGTGCTCCTGACGATCGGCACGGGCATCGGCGGCGGCCTCATCCTCGGCGGAGAGGTGTATCGCGGCTCGACCGGGGCAGGCGCGGAGCTCGGGCATATGGTCATCGACCAGGATGGCCCACCGTGCCAGGGCGCGTGCCCGAACCGCGGTTGCCTCGAGGCCCTCGCGTCCGGCACCGCGCTGGCAAAGCAGGCCGGCCTCGCTGCGGCGCGCAACCCGGATTCCGCGCTCGGCAAGCTGGCCGCTGAAGCAGAGGCAGTGGATGGTCGCCAGGCCACGGACGCAGCGCTCGCCGGGGACCGGGTTGCGATCCAGGTCGTGGCCACCATCGGCCGCCGCTTGGGAGCCGGCCTCAGCTCGATCGCGAACATCTTCGAGCCGGAGGTGATCGTCGTCGGCGGCGGCGTCATGGCGGCCGGGGAGCTCCTTCTGGCCCCGGCCCGCGAGGAGATGGAAAAACGGGCCCTTGCCCCGATGAACGGAACCCGGGTCGTCCCGGCTCAGCTTGGCGCGCATGCCGGGATGATCGGTGCGGCGGCGATGGCGATGATCGAGAGCGGCGCCTGATGCCCGGGCGCCTGATCGTCTGCCCGACCCCGATCGGGAATCTGGAGGATCTGTCGGAACGCGCCCGCCGCGCGCTTGCCGAGGCGGACATCGTCGCCTGCGAGGACACCCGGCGCACGGGCCGCCTTTACGAGCGGCTCGAGATCGAGCGGCCCAAGCTGATCTCAAATCACGAAGGCAACGAGGCGGACCGGGCGAGGCAGCTTGCCCAGGCCATCGAGCGGGGTGCCAAAGTCGTCCTCATCTCCGACGCCGGCACGCCGGCGATCTCTGATCCGGGCTTCCGCCTGATCGCGGCGTCTATCGAACGTGGCCAGGAGATCGAGGTGCTGCCCGGGCCCTCGGCCGTAACGACTGCGCTGGTGGCATCCGGGCTGCCCACCGATCGCTGGCGCTTCGCAGGCTTCCTGCCACGCCGCGCGGGCGAGCTGGAGCGCGTGCTGGCCGGCGGCGAGACCGTGGTGGCGTTCGAGTCCCCCCGGCGCCTGCCGGATTCGCTCGCGGCCCTCGCCGCGTTGGCGCCGGACCGCCCTGCCGCGGTTTGCCGCGAGCTGACGAAGCTCCACGAGGAGGTGGTGCGCGGCACCCTGGGGGAGCTGACCCGCAGGTTCCGGCACGACGTGAAGGGGGAGGTCGTCGTGGTGATCGGGCCCGCCGCGGACAGCACCGCATCCGCTCCCGACCTCGCCTTCGCCGTCGATGCCCTCCGCCGTTTGGTCAAGTCGGGCGCCCGGCCGCGCGCCGCGGCCGGGGTCGTCGCCGCTCTGACTGGAACCCGGGCGAACGAGCTGTACACCGCCCTGACGGGACGCGAGCCCCGCGAATGACGCCATGAGCTTTTACGTCACCACCCCGATCTACTACGTCAACGACGTTCCCCACCTCGGCCACGCCTACTCGACCATCGCGGCTGACATCCTGGCTCGGCACATGCGCCAGCGGGGCGAGGACGTGTTCTTCCTGACCGGAACCGACGAGCACGGCGAGCCGGTGGCCCAGGCGGCCGAGCGCCAGGGAATCAGTGCGCAGGAGCTGGTCGACTTGAACGCCCCGCGGTTCAAGGCGATCGCCGGGCGGGTGGGCGCCTCGAACGACTTCTTCATCCGCACCACGGACGCCGAGCACGTCGCCAAGGTCCAGGAGGTCGTGCAGCGGGTCCATGACAACGGTCACGTCTACGAGGGCACCTACGAGGGCTGGTACTGCCCGCGCTGCGCCGACTTCAAGACCGAGTCGGAGCTCGGCCCCGGCAATACCTGCCCGGTCCACGAGATCCCGCTCGAGCGGGAGACGGAGCAGAACTGGTTTTTCCGGCTGTCGGCCTTCGAAGACGACCTGAAGGCGCTCTACACGGAGCGCCCGGACCTGGTGCAGCCGGGATTCCGGCGAAACGAGGCGCTGTCGTTCATTGAGGGCGGCCTCAATGACGTGTCGCTCTCCCGCGCCAAGGTGGGCTGGGGGGTGCCGCTGCCGTGGGAATCCGACCAGGTGGTCTACGTCTGGTTCGACGCGCTCCTGAACTACTACACCGCGCTCTCCTATGCCCGCGACGGGGATGACCTGACGGATCGCTTCTGGCCCCCCTCCGTTCACGTGATCGGCAAGGACATCCTGAAGTTCCACACCGTTTACTGGCCGGCTTTCCTGCTCGCCGCGGGACTCGAGCTGCCGCGGTCGGTCTACGTCCACGGGTACCTGTTGATGGGGGAGAAGAAGATGTCGAAGTCGCTCGGGAACGTCCTGGACCCGAACGAGGTGATCGACCGTTTTGGGGCGGACGCGCTGCGCTTTTATTGCTTTCGGGAGGTTTCCTTCGGCCAGGACGGAAACGTTTCCACCGCCGGGTTCGAGGCCCGCTACGAAGGCGAGCTGGCGAACGACTTCGGCAACCTCGCCAGTCGCACACTGGCGATGCTGGTGCGCTACCGCGAGGGCGTCGTTCCGGATGCCGCGGCAGATCCGGCCCTGACCGCGGGCGACGGTGGCCTGGGAGGCCTCTCGGAGGAGGTGAGCGCCCTGCTCGACGGCTACGCGCTGAGCCAGGCGCTCGAGGCGATTTGGGCGCGGGTGCGCCGCCTCAACCGCTACGTCGAGGAAACCAAGCCCTGGGAGCTCGCGAAGGACGAGGCGGCGGCCGGGCGTCTGGATCAGGTCCTCTACAACCTGGCAGAGGGGCTTCGGGTCGTGGCGCTGGCTTTGCTGTCGTACATTCCCGAGTCGGCCGAGAAGCTCCTGGTCGCCCTGGCTGAGGACGAGCGGGGGCTGGCCAGGTTCGGGTCGCGCGGGGGCGGCGCCGTCGTTCAACGCATCGACCCGCTGTTTCCGAAGCTGGACTCGTAGTGGTCGATACCCACTCCCACATCGGGCTCCGTGACGACAACGTGGGCGCGATAGTCGCGCGTGCGGCAGTGGCTGGTGTCGAGCCGATCCTGACTGTCGGGCTTGAGGAGGAGTCGAACCGGCGGGCGATCGCGCTGGCGGGCGAACACGACGCGATTTTCGCGTGTGTCGGCCGTCATCCCAACTCGGCGACCGGGTGGGACGACGCGGCGCGGGCCGATCTTCGGGCGCTGTCGGAGGAGCCGGGCGTTGTGGCGGTGGGCGAGACAGGGTTGGATTACTTCCGCGACGGTGCTCCCCGCTCAGACCAGCTCCGCGCGTTTCGCGATCAGATCGCCATCGCTCGTGAGGTGGCGAAGCCGCTGGTGATCCATATGCGGTCGGGGGATGGCCCGGATCGCGACGCCGTCGCCGAGTGCTTCGACTTCCTCGGGGGCGAGGCTGAAGGCGTCGCCGTGATCCTCCACTGCTTCTCGGCTCCGGCGGAGCGAGTTGCCGACGCCGCCCGGCACGGATGGTTCTGCTCATTCGCCGGCAACGCGACCTATCCGAAGGCCCAGGCGCTCCGCGACGCGGCCAAGCTGGTGCCCGACGAGCTGATTCTGGTCGAGACGGACTCGCCCTATCTGGCGCCCCAGTCGCGCCGCGGCAAGCCCAACGAACCGGCGTTCGTGGTCGAGACCGCTCGGGAGATCGCGGCAGCGCGGGGTGAGACGTACGCCGAGCTGGAGCGGCTGGTGAGCGCGAACGCGGAGAGGGCATTTCAGTGGCACGGCTAGGCCAGAACTTCCTGGTCGATACGAACCTCCTGGACGCCATCATGCGCCACGCGCAGCTCGGTCCAGACGAGGTGGTCCTGGAGGTGGGCGGGGGAGAGGGCGTTCTGACCGAGCGCCTGGCCGTCCAGGCGGCGCATGTGCACGTCGTGGAGCTGGATGAGGGGTTGCGCGAGCGGCTCGAGCGCTTGGCCGCCGTGCACCCGAACGTTACGCCCGTGCTTGGCGACGCGATGGGTGTGGACCTGGCAGGGCTGGTGCCGGCGCCGACCGCGATGGTCGCGAATCTGCCGTACTCGATCGCCACGCCGATCTTGATGCGAACGCTGGCGGAGCTCGGTGGGGTCGGGCGCTGGACGGCGATGGTGCAGCTCGAGATCGCCGAGCGCCTGGCAGCCCAGCCACGGACGAAGGCGTACGGCTCTCCCAGCGTGCTGACCCAGCTGTGCGCGAGGGTCCGGATCCTGCGGCGCGTCGATCGCGCGGTCTTCAAGCCGCGCCCGCGCGTCGACTCCGCCTTGATCGGGCTCGAGCGGATTGCGCCGTGGCCGGGAGACGCCACGGCGGCCGTGGTGCGCGGGGCATTCGCGCACAGGCGCAAGGCGCTCGCCCGCTCAGTCGCGATGGCTGGGGTCGAGTCGCGTGATCGCGTGCTGGCCGCCGTTGAGGCGGTTGGCCTGATGCCGACCGTTCGGGCCGAGGAACTGGAGCCTGCCCAGTTCGTCCGGCTCGCGCGGGAGCTGGGCCGGTGACGACGGCCCTGCGCGCCCCCGCCAAGCTCAACTTGGGGCTGCTGGTCGGGCGAGCCCGCCCTGACGGGTTGCACGAGGTCGCATCGCTCTTCTGCCCGCTCACCCTGGCAGACCGGATCGCCGTGAGCGAGGCTGACGCGGACGAGGTTGCGTGCGACGAGATTGCCGGGCCCAATCTGGCTGCGGATGCGCTGGCCGCGCTGCGTGCGGCCGGCTGGCGGGGCCCGCCGGTTCGAATCGGGATCGAGAAGCGCATCCCGATCGCAGCGGGGCTGGGCGGGGGCTCGGCCGACGCGGCGGCGGTGCTGCGG
>JALZKA010000086.1 GCA_030859475.1 Actinomycetota bacterium | reverse complement strand
GCCACGTAGCCGCCACCCGCCAAGACCACGTCCGCGCGCCGCCGGAGCAGGGCCGAGCGTGCCGCCGGCACGGCTCGCGCGGCCAATGCCAGCGCCCCCGCGGCGCGCAGGGGGTTGGCTCGGTCCACCCCACGAACACGCAAGTGATCGATCTCATAACCCGCGGCCGGAACGAGCTCGGCCTCGGCCCGGTCGGCTGTGCCGACGAAACTGACCAGCGCGCCCCTATCCAGTAGCGCGTCGGCGACCGCCAGCGCCGGTACCACGTGCCCGGCGGTTCCGCCCGCGGCGATTGCCACTCGCACCGGTGCTTGACGAAGCCGCCGGGGGGACACGCTTGTTTCGCGAGTTGCGCCGCTCATTGATCTTTGCTCGCCCACCATCGACGACGCGCAGTTTGGCACCGGGGTTGGCGGCGATGTTGAGCAGGATGCCAACGGCACCCAGCATTACGAGCATCGAGGAGTTCCCGTATGACACAAAGGGCAGCGGCACACCGGTCAGTGGAGCCACTCCCAGGAGCGCCAGGAGATTGACCATGGCCTGGATCAGGATCAGCGACGTGAGCCCCGCGGCGAGGAGCTTGGTGTACCGGTTGCGTGCCGACTTGGCGATCCTCAAGCCCGCATACCCGAACATCCCGTAGAGGCCCAGCAGGCCCGCGATCCCGACCATGCCGAGTTCCTCACCAATCACCGCGCCGATCATGTCCGTGTGCGCCTCGGGCAGGTAGAAGGCCTTCTGGAGGCTCTCGCCGAGCCCGACGCCGAAGAGGCCGCCCGATCCCAGCGCCAGCTTCGCCTGGATGAGCTGGAAGCCGGCCCCGCCGGGGTCGGCCGACGGATTCAAGAAGCTCGTGAGCCGCTCCATCCGGTACGGCTCCAGCATCACCGCCAGCATCGCAACCGCAGCAAGGACGCCCGCCATCACCGCGAGGTCACGAATGCGCGCGCCCGCGGCCGTAAGCAGCGCCCCGACGGCCAAGCACATCACGATCGCGGTACCGAAGTCCTGAACGACCACAACCCCGACCCCGCACAGCACGACCCCGAGGAACGGCATCAGCGGGCCGATTCCGCCACGGGTCATCTGTGGCCGGCGGGCCAGGATCGACGCACCGAAGACGATCAGCATCACCTTCATCAGCTCCGATGGCTGGAACTGCACCGATCCGGCGCCCAGCCAGGCCTGGGATCCGTTCGCGGAGCGGCCGATGCCCGGAACCAGCACGACGATCGAGAGAGCGAAAGCGATCGCCAGCACGAGCGGGGTAATGCGCTGGGCGATCGTGACGCCCTTCGCCGCCAGGACACGCATCAGGGCCAGGCCGATGACGACGCAGATGAGGGTGCGCTTCAAGTAGAACGCGCTGTCGCCTGACTCGCCCAGGAGCTGCGTGGTGGAGCTGGCGCTGAAGACCATGACGACGCCCAGCGCCAGCAGGCAGAGGGTCGAAGTCAGGAGCATCGAGTACTCCACGGAGGGCGTGGACCGGCGCTTGCGCTTGGTGGTGGCACGCTTTGTCGCCGGCCGGTTGCGTTTGATCGGACTCACTGGACCATGCCTTGCTCGAGTTCGCCGACAAGTGTCCGGAAATGCTCGCCGCGCGCCTCGTAATCGGGGTAAGCGTCGAAGCTCGCGCAGGCCGGAGCCAGCAACACGACCTGGCCGGGGGTCGCCGACGCGGCCGCCTCGCGAACCGCAGCCGTCAGGTCGGGGAGGTGATGCACATCGACGCCGGTGGGCGCCAGGGCCATGGCGATCGGGTCGGCGGCCGGACCGAGCAGGTAGGCGGCGACGCAGCGCTCAGCCACAGGAGCTGCCAGCTCGCCGAACGCCTCGCCCTTCAGCGAGCCTCCCATGATCGCGTGGACACCTCCATCGAACGACTCCAGAGCCGCGACCGCGGCGGCGACGTTGGTGGCCTTCGAGTCGTTGACGAAGCGGACGCCGTCGATCTCCGCGATCGGCTCCAGGCGATGCGGGACCCCGGGGAACGTTGCGATTCCGCCTGCGATCGCATCCGGATCGAGCCCGTGCGCCAAGCCGGTGACGGCCGCGAACCGCGCGTTGGCGCGGTTGTGGGAGCCGAGGATCCAGTCCCCGGCCAACTCAAAGGGCAGCGGCGCGGCGGCGATGTCGATGACCCGGGCCTCGCCGGGGAGGTCGATCCCGGCAATGACGCGGTCGGAGCGATCCACGATGGCCGTGTCCGCCGGGCCCTGTCGCGCGAACGCCTGGAGCTTCGCCCGGCGGTAGGCGCCGACGTCGCCGTGGCGGTCGAGGTGGTCTGGGGTGAGGTTCAAGAGCAGGGCGCACTCCGGGGCGAAGGCCTCCGTGTCCTCAAGCTGGAAGCTAGAGGCTTCGCAGACGACAGCCGCGTCCTCGCCCAGGGTGCCGACCAGCGATGCCAGCGGGGTACCGACGTTCCCGGCCACCGCAACCGGCCGGCCCGCGTGGCGCCAGACGTGGCCCAAGAGCTCGGTCACCGTCGTCTTGCCGTTGGTGCCCGTCACGCAGATGAACCGGTTGGGGATGAGCCGCCACGCGAGCTCAAGCTCGCCGATGACGGGGATCCCCAGGCTGAGCGCGCGCTTGACGAGGGGAACCTCGCGCGGCACTCCCGGGCTCTTGACGACCCAATGCGCGGACTCGGCCAGCTCTTCCGGATCACCATCCAGATGAACTTCGACGCCGATCTCGCGCAACCTTTCGGCCCCGGCAGGATTTCCGGCGTCGACGCCGACAACCTCATAGCCCTGCGCGATGAGCAGCCGCGCCGCGGCCTGTCCCGAGCGGGCGAGGCCGACCACGAGGCACGGGGTTTCGGGCAGGGGTGGACGGTGCCTTCGAGCGGCCATGAAGTGAGGTTCGCCGCGTCCCCACGGCGACCTTCCAGCAGCGCTGACGAGACCTACGCCGCCAGGCTCGGTTCCATCCTCACCCCAGCGAGTTCTGAAACAGCGTGTAGCCGATCCCGGCGCAGACGGCGGCGACGATCCAGAAGCGCAGCATGATCTTCGTCTCCGACCATGCCTTGAGCTCGAAGTGGTGGTGGATGGGGGCCATCAAGAAGACACGGCGGCGCGTCATCTTGAAGAAGACCACCTGGATCGCGACCGATAGCGCCTCGATCACGAAGATGCCGCCGAGGATGATCAGCAGCAGCTCCGTCTGGGTCATGACGGCAAGCGCCCCGATCGCGCCGCCGAGGCCGAGCGAGCCGGTGTCGCCCATGAAGAACGAGGCCGGGTGGGCGTTGAACCAGAGGAAGCCGACGGAGGCACCGACGAAGCAGGAGGAAAGGATCGCCAGGCTCTCCTGACCGCTCGTGATCGTGATCGCGGTGAAAGCCAAGAAGACGATCGCGCAGGACCCCGCCGCAAGACCGTCGAGCCCGTCGGTCAGGTTGACCGCGTTGGAGGCGCCGGCGATCACCAAGAAGATGAAGAGGGCGTACCCGACGGCGCCGACGTCGAGCTCGCCGCCGAAGATCCGCGACTGGATCGCGGTCTCGAGGTCAGTCACTTCAGTGGCCACATAGAAGAGGCCGACGGCCATCGCGATTTGCGCCAGCAGCTTGTAGCGAGCGGACAGGCCCAGCGAGCGACGCTTGCTGATCTTGATCAGGTCATCGGCGAATCCGATCCCCGCGCAGCCGAGGGCGACGGCGAAGACGGCCAGGCTCTCCGTGTCGCGGTCGGAGAGGATCAGGTACGGCACCGCCATCCCCAGGAACAAGATCAGCCCACCCATCGTCGGCGTCCCTGCCTTCGCGTGGTGCTCCTGAGGTCCCTCCTCGCGGATCTGCTGGCCGAACTCCTTGACCCGCAGGTACTCGATGAACTTCGGCCCGAGGAAGATTGTGATCAGCATCGCGCACATCCCGGCGATCAAGACCTCGCCCCGGTCGATGAGCTCGGCGTTTGAAAGCGCGCCGACGAAGCCGGGGTCCACGGTCATGCCGATGCTTCCCGCTTCGCCAGAAGCGACTCCGTAAACGCCTCGAGCCCAACCGAACGCGACCCTTTGACGAGCACCGCGTCGCCTGCCTGAAGCATGCCTGCGGCCAGCTCGGCAGCCGCCTCGGGGTCAGCCACCCACTCATCCGGCGAGTAGTCGCGCGCGAGATCGCCCACTCCGATCACCGGCCCAATGCCAAGCTCGCGGGCCAGATCAGCGACCTCCCGGTGATAGGAGACCCCGCTCGGGCCGAGCTCGGCCATGCCGCCCAAGACGGCCAGGCGCCGGTCCGCGGGCGTCGCTGCCAGGCTCTCGAGCGCGGCTCGCATGGAGACCGGGTTGGCGTTGTAGCAGTCGTTCACCAGGGTGATCCCGTCCGGCAGTTCATACACCTCTCCGCGCAGGCGGGAGAAGGTTACGCTCGCCGTGCGGCCGGCCATTTCCCGGGGATCGGCGTCCAGCGCGATCCCGATCGCGAACGCCGCCAGGCCGTTCAAGAGGTTATGAGGCTCGGTGAACGGAAAGCTGACCTCCTGCTCGGCGCCCGGAAGCTTTAGCGTCGCGTGGGTTCGCCGCCCCACGACCTCCGCCGACACCGCGCTGACGTCGCCGCCCTCCCCGAACGTCAGCGTTCGCAGTGAGTCGGAGAGATGCGGCGCGAGCGCCTCGGCGTCGGCCGGGATGACGGCGATGCCGCCGGGGCCGAGGCCGGCGAGGATCTCAGCCTTGGCCTCGACGATCGCGTCGAGCGTGCCCAAGAGCTCCAAATGCACCGGGCCGACGTTGGTGATGGCAGCGATGTCCGGCTCGGAGATCTTGCAAAGCTCGGCGATCTGGCCCATGCCGCGCATCGCCATCTCCAAGATCAGGACCTCTGTCCCGGGTTCCGCCTCCAGGATCGTCAGCGGCAGGCCGATCTCCGTGTTGAAGTTCTCCCGGCTGGCGTGGAGTCGATCCGGCAGGAGCGCCTTGGCGATGTCCTTCACCGATGTCTTCCCGGTCGAGCCCGTGATCCCGACCACCCGCGCGCCCAGCTCACGGCGCCATTCGCGCGCCAGAGCCTGAAGCGAGGCCAGCGGATCGTCGGAGACGAAGACCCAGCCCTCACCGACCCGGGTTGCTTCGCCCGCGTAGTCCGGCCCGACGGCGACGCCCCAGGCGCCGTCGCGGAGGGCCCAGGCGGCGAACTCGCCACCATCCGCGCTCGCCCCCGGGAGGCCGAAGAAGAAATCCCCTACGGCCACCAGGCGCGAGTCGATCTCGGCCCGGCGAGGGTGGCCGGGCCCGCCGGTCCTGACGACCTCCAGCCCGGCCGCCCGGGCGAGACGGTCGGGCGGCAGCGCGATCAAGCGACACCCCCGGACAGGCGAGCCAGCTCCGCTCGCGCCACCTCGCGATCGTCGAAGGGAAGCTTGCGGCCGCCCTCGAACTCCTGTCCCTGCTCGTGGCCCTTGCCCGCGATCACCACGGTGTCGCCCCCCTCAGCGATCCGCAAGGCCCGGCCGATTGCCTCGCGGCGATCGACGTGAACCTCAAGCTGTGGCTGATCGGGCATGCCGGACACGATCTCGTCGAGGATCGCCCGCGGGTGTTCGGAGCGCGGATTGTCGGACGTGACGATCGGCACATCGGCCAGGCGGGCCGCGATCGCGCCCATCAGCGGCCGCTTCGCCCGGTCGCGGTCGCCGCCGCACCCGAAGACGCAGATCAACCGTCCCGCCGTCAGTCGCCGAGCGGCGGCCAGCACGTTCTCAAGAGAGTCGGGCGTGTGCGCGTAGTCGACGTAAACAGCGAAGTCCTGGCCCTCGGAAATCGGCTCGAGGCGCCCCGGAACCCGCGCGGCGCCCGCCAGCGCAGCGGCGGCGGCGGCGACATCCGTGCCGAGCGCGAACACGGCGCCAAGCGCCGCCAGCGAGTTCTCGACGTTGAAGTGACCCGGCAGTCCGGTGGCCACCGGGTACGACCCGAAGGGACCCTCGACCGTGAACCGCGACCCGGCGGCGTCGAACGTCGCGTCCAGGGCCCTGATCGTCGCGCCGCTGTCGCCCGCGGCCGAGAAGGTGATGAGGCCCTCCCCGATCGCCGCGCCGATCTCACCGGCCAGGCGGCGCCCGTATTCGTCGTCCAGGTTGACGACAGCGTGCTCGGGAAAATGCTCCGACCCATGGCCGAACAGCAGCGCCTTGGCGAGGTAGTAGTCCTCCATGTCGGCGTGGAAATCCAGGTGATCCTGCGTGAGGTTGGTGAAGACGGCAACGGCGAAGTGGATGCCGTCGGTACGACCGAGGCGCAGCGCATGCGACGAAACCTCGATCGCGCAAGCCTGGTCGCCCCCGTCCAGCATCGCCCGCAGCGTCGCCTGGAGCTCGATCGCCTCAGGCGTCGTCCGCTCGACGTCGGCCTCGACCCCGCCGACCACGCTCTTCACCGTTCCCAGCAGCCCGGTCCGCGTGCCGGTTGCCTCGAGCAGGTGGCGCACCAGAAAGGCGGTCGTGGTCTTGCCGTTGGTGCCGGTGATCCCGAGCACCGGCAGGGTCGCGCTTGGATCGCCGTTGATCTGAGCGGCAGCGACGGGCATCGCTCGGCGGGTGTCCGCGACCAGCGCCTCGGGGACATCCAGCCCGAGGCGGCGCTCGACGACCAAGCCCGCAGCGCCGCCTGCGATCGCGACCGGGGCATGGTCGTGACCGTCGGAGCGCTCGCCCGGCACGCAGAAGAAAAGCGTGCCCGGGCCGGCCTTGCGGCTGTCGTGGGCGAGGTCGGCGATCTCAGCCGACGAGTCCCCCAAGATCTCGGCATCGACGCCTGAAAGCACCTCCCAAAGCTCCATGCGCGAGCGATTCTATGCGCGCCTTTTCCGCTACCCGGGCTCGGCGCCCAGGTACGGCAATGCGAACTTCGCGATTTCGCCGAATGCGGGGGCGGCGACGGTGCTGCCGTAATGCATGCCGTACGGGGGGTTGTCGACGGCAACCGAAACGAGGAGCTGGGGGCTCTCGGCGGGCGCGAAGCCGATGAACGAGCCCACGTATTCGGTCTCCGAGTACGTGCCATCCACGACCTTCTGTGCCGTCCCCGTCTTTCCGGCGAGGACGTAGCCGGGCACCTCGACCGCCGATGCGGTGCCGCCCGACTCGAGCACGCCCTCGAGCATCTCCCGCAGTCGCGCCGACGTTCGCTCCGAGATCACCCGCTCGCCGGCTGCCGAGCGCACCCGGACCCCATCCTCCGCCAAGACCAGGCGTGGCTGGCGCAAGACGCCGCCGTTGGCGATCGCCGAGAACGCCGTCGCCATCTGGATCGGGGTGACCGACAGGCCCTGGCCGATCGGCAGGTTGCCCATCGTCGAGCCCGAGTACTCCTCGGGCGCCGGCACGATGCCCCGCTCCTCGCCGGGAAACTCGATGCCGGTAGGGGCGCCGAAGCCAAACTTCCTGATCCACCCGTCGAAGGCATCGCCGAACTGCGCGTCGCCGTTCATCTTCTCGTTCAGCCCGAGGCCGATCGTAATCGCGCCCACGTTCGAGGACTGGGCGAGGATGTCGGCGACCGACAGGCTGGCGGCGCCGCGGACGTGCGCCTCCTCGATCGTGCGATCGGCGACCGTGATCGTGGGTGGCAGGTCGAAGATCGTCGAGGGCTGCACCAGGCCTTCCTCCAGGGACCCCGCGACGGTGAAGGCCTTGAAAGTCGATCCTGGCTCGAAGGTGAACGAAGTCGTCAGATTCTGCAGATCCTCGGGCGCGGCCTCGTCCAGCCGAGTGGGATCGACGCTCGGCCAGTTGGCCATCGCCAGCACCTCCGAGGTTTGCGGATCCATAACGATCGCGGTCGCCCCGTCCGGCTTGTAGGTCCGGCCGATCCGGTCGATGACCTGCTCCGTCACCGCCTGGATCGATGCGTCGATCGTGAGCTTCAGGTTGGACCCGGTCGTCGACGCGGCGATCGTGTCGCGTTCGAGCTCGTCGCCCAGCGCGTCCCGGGTGATCTGGCGCTCACCGTCGGTCGCGTGAAGGACGTCCTCCTGCGAGGCCTCGAGGCCGGTCAGGCCCTGGTTGTCGACCCCCACACTGCCGATCACCTGTGAGGCCAGCTCGCCCTCCGGATAGATGCGGCGGCTGTCGGGCAACAGGCCGATTCCCGCGAGGTCGAGGTCGGTGACGCCCTTCGCGGCTGACAGGTCGACCTTGCGCGCCAGGTACTCGAAGCCGGTATCCGCCTCGAGGCGATCCCTGATCGCCTTGACGTCGTCACCCAGGATCGGCGCCAGCTTCGCCGCTGCATCGGCCGGATCCTTGACCTGGTACGGGGTAGCGAACACGCTCGCGGCGTCCTCGGAGACGGCGAGCTCCGATCCGTTGCGATCCAGGATCGCGCCGCGAACGCCCGGAACCGTGACCATCTCCGTTTGCTGGGAGCGGGCATCGGCGGAGTACTCCGAGCCCTCAACCGTCTGGAGCCAGGCCGCCCTCGCCAGGGCGAGGCAGAAAAGCAGGATGAAGACGGCGAAAAGGAGCCCGACTCGACGATCGATCAGGCTCACGGCGCGACCGCGCCGCCGGTCTCGGTGATCAGCGGATCGGGGGTCGTGGGCGGCACGGTTGCCTGGGTGGCAGGCACTGTCTCATCGGCAGCCACGGCAGCGGGCGGAATCGCCGCGACGGCCGGATCGACGACGGTCGTCTCCGTGGCCAAGATCGGCGCTGCAAGGAGGGGAGCGGCGACGAGTGCGGCGGCGGAACCGAACATGATGTCGCCCCGGCGCAGGCGGGCGGCGGCTGCCGCGGCATCGCCCGCGGATGGGGTCAGGTAGCGGATCGAGCCCGGCTCGGGGACGACCAGGCCCATGCGGGCCGCGACCTGCTGAAGGCGCTCGTTCGAGAGCCCGCCGGTGATTTCGCTGCGAAGCGCCTGGTTCTCCTGTCGCAACCGGTCGGATAGGCCGGCGGTCTTCGACGATCCGGCGTTGAGGCTGAGGGTGAACACGTTGAGGGCGACGATCCCGACCAGCAGTGCCGCCATGACGCCGATCCAGCCCTTGCTCTTGGTCAGGCGGACGACCAGGCCGGAGTCGGCCAAGCCTCCGAC
>JALZKA010000085.1 GCA_030859475.1 Actinomycetota bacterium | reverse complement strand
GGCGGCCCGAAGGCCCTCGTCGAGATCGCCGGGCGGCCGCTCATCGCCTGGTGCCTCGACGCGTTCGCCAAGGCCGGGTCGATCTCTGAAATCGTGATCGCCGCGCCGGCCGGGCACGAGGAGGAGGTCGCGTCGCTTGCGCCTCACGCCGCGGTGGTGACCGGTGGCGAATCGCGCTCGGCTTCGGTCACCAACGCCCTTCGGCGTGTGGACGCCGAGCTGGTAGCGGTTCACGACGCGGCCCGGCCGCTCGTCACCGCGGAGCTGATCGACGCCGTGGTCGCCAAGCTCGAGTCGCGGCCGGACGCCGCCGGCGTAATCGCTGCCGCGCCCCTGACCGACACCGTCAAGCGGGCGCGGGAGCCGCGGCCCGCGCAGGGGGAGCTCCCCCGCGGCGGCCCGACCATAGCCAAGACCGAAAGCCGCGATCACCTCTGGGCGGCACAGACGCCGCAGGTGTTCCGGACGGAGGCCCTGCGCGCAGCGCTCGCCGCCGACCCGCAGTTGGTCGCGGCCGCCACCGACGACGCGGTGCTGGTCGAGAAGGCCGGGGGGAAGGTGCTGGTCGAGCCGGCGACGGTGACAAATCTGAAGGTGACAACGCAGGACGACCTGCGCATAGCGGAGTCGCTTCTGCGCAACATGACGGGGTAAGTCCGCCAGACTCCCGAGCGCTCGAACCCTATTGTCCCCTCCAGGGGCAGCAATGGTTCACGCGCTGGCCAATAGGCCCGTGGCGCCTAGGGCCGCGCGAGCACCCAGACCAGCGTCACGGCGAAAGCGATCGCCCCGAAGGCGAGCGCGGTTCCCATGTTGGCGGCGCCGGCGAGATCGGCGATCCCGGTCACCAGGAAGAACGCACCGAGCATGGCGCCGAGCTCCGTGGGCCAGCTACTCATCGGCCGGCTTCGGCTGACGGCGACTGTGCCCGAGGGGCAAGCCGGCTTCCTCACGCGCGTGCGATTGCAGGTGCGCCCGTCGCCGGCGAACGTATAGGAGCCTTTGCAGGAACAGGGTGCTCACGCCGGCCAGCACTATGGCAGTCAGGTTGATCGCGAGCTGCGCCGCTGCGCCCGCGACCTCGCTGTCGCCGAGGGCGGCGGCGACGCCGATGTTCGCCGCGGCAGGGATTGTCGTGACGGAGATGAGCACGCCGACGAGCGCGCCGGACTTGGTCGACGTCAGCGACAGCACTCCGGCGATCCCGGCAAGGACTGCGACGATCACGCTGAAGTAGTCAGGGTCGGAGATGAACTCGGTGAACGGATGGCCGTCCTGGGAGAAGCTGTCCGGGACCAGGGTCGTGGCGTCCAGCAGCAACGTGAGCAGGAGAGTCGCGGCGATCGCGACGGGGAACGCCACGACGAGCGCCTTCAGCGATCGCCGCACCAAGTCGCCGCGCTTGTGCACCAGCGCAACGCAGAGGCCCGCGAGCGGCCCGAACTCGGGGCCCACGACCATCGCGCCGATGATCAGGACGAGCTGATCCGTGAGGATGCCGACGGCGGCAATCAGGGTCGCCACGACCATGAAGGCGAGGAAGCTCGCCGAAAGCTCGACGTTCTCCTGCGTACGGGACTCGACCTCCTCCCAGACCACCGCGTCGCTGGGGAGCCCCGCCGCCGCCTTCTCCGCCTGGATCGCCACCTCGGAGATCTGCGAGTCGATCTCCTCGATCGCGATCGAGCCCTCCTTGTCGATCTCAAGCTCACGCAGGTCGGAGATGATCACGCTGGCGTCTTCGCGGGCTACATCGCAGAGGATCACGTCGCCTTCGGGCTTGCGGGCGACGCGTTCCAGATAGATGAGGTTGCACACGGAGGGCGTGTTCTCGAGCAGGTCCAGCGCGTGTCCGGACTGGTGGTTTGGGACCACGATTCTCAGGTGAACCATCGGCGGCTAGCGTATCGGCGGTGCTGACCGACTATCACGTCCACCTGCGGCCGGACGAGCTCGACTCGACCCCGGCCGACGAGTTCTTCACCGCCGCCAACGTCGAGCGCTACCTTGCGGCAGCGGCCGGTGCGGGAATCGACGAGCTGGGCGTCTCTGAGCACATCCATCGCTTTGCCGAGTGTCTCGAGATCTGGGACCATCCGTTTTGGCAGGAGCAAGCGCGGGAAGACCTGGGCGCCTACTGCGAGTTCGTACGCGACACCACGCTTCGGCTCGGGATCGAGATGGATTTCGTGCAGGGCCGCGAGGACCGGATCGCGAACATCCTCGACCGGCACGAGTTCGACTACGTCGTGGGGTCGGTGCATTTCGTGCGCGACCTCGCGGTCGACCACGAGGTCTACGACGTCTGGGATCGGGCGAGTGATCCCGACGAGGTCTGGGCGCTCTACTTCCGGACCCTTGCGGAGGCGATCCGGAGCGGCCTCTTCGACATCTGCGCGCACCCCGACCTCGTCAAGGTCTGGGGGCCGGGACGGCCGATGCCGAGGCGCGACCCCCGGTTCCACTACGAGCCGGCGGTCGAGGCGATCGCGGAATCCGGCATCGCGGTCGAAGTGTCCACCGCAGGATGGCGCAAGCCGGCTGCCGAGCAGTACCCCTCGGAGGCTTTCGCGCGGATGTGCGTCGATGCCGGCGCGGCCTTCGCGCTGTCCTCCGACGCACACCTGCCCGAGCACATCGGCTACGAATACGAGCGCGCGGTCGCGCTGATGCGGGAGTGGGGCATCGACGAGATCACGGTGTTCGAGGGCAGGCAGCGAAGGATGGAGGCATTGGGTTGACACTTCGGGTTGGCAGCGGGTACGACAGCCACCGCTTCGCCGATGGGCGCAAGCTGATCCTCGGCGGGGTGGAGGTGCCCCACAAGCAGGGCCTGGAAGGTCACTCGGACGCTGACGTCGTCACCCACGCGATCACCGACGCGATCCTGGGCGCCGCCGGGCTCGGCGACATCGGAACCCATTACCCGCCGGAGGACGAGCGCTGGCGCGACGCCGATTCGATCGATCTCCTGACGGCGGCGGTCGCGATGGTCCGCGGCCCCGTTCTCAACGTCGACGCGACCGTGATCTGCGAGGAGCCACGCCTGGGGGAGCACAGGCTCGAGATGGAGCGGAACCTGAGCCAGGCCATCGGCGGGCCGGTGAGCGTCAAGGCGACGACGAACGAGGGCATGGGATGGATCGGCCGCGGCGAGGGAATCGCGTGCATGGCGGTCGCGCTGATCGATGTCGGCTGACGTCCACGGATAGGGTTTGGGCGTGATTCGCGACAGGCTCTCCGGCTTCAAGGTCGGCACCCTCGGTGCCCTGCCGGACCTCCCGTTCAACATCAAGGTGCTGCGCAAGGCGGGGATCGCAAGGCCGATGCGTCCCGACAAGACCGTCAAGGTGCTCATTTCGCTGGGTCGGTGGGGCGCTTCGCCGGCAGCGGGCGTTGCCGCGTCCGCGATCCGCTACCCCGGCGAGCCGATGCTGATCGACGAGCTTGGCGAGCTCACCTTCGCCGAGGTCCAGAGCCGGACGAACCGCCTTGCCCGGGCGCTCGCCAAGCAGGGCGTGAAGGAGGGCGACGGGGTCGCCCTGATGGCCAGGAACCACCGCGGCTTCGTCGAGGCGCTCTTGGCGGTGTCAAAGCTGGGGGCAAACGCCCTTTTCCTCAACACGATGTTCTCCGGGCCGCAAATCGTCGGCGTGATCGAGCGCGAGGAGCCTAAGGCGGTGATCTATGACGAGGAGTTCGACGAGCTCATCGGGCACGTCGACGTCGACCTGAAGCGGTTCGTGGCGTGGAACCAGGACGGCGTGGCTGACGAGACCAGCCTGGAGGACCTGATCGCTGCCGAGCCCGACGATACGGACCTGGTGGCGCCCGACCGCTCCTCGAAGTTCGTCGTCCTCACCTCCGGCACGACCGGCACGCCGAAGGGTGCACAGCGCGGTCAGCCCGACACGCTCAGCCCGATCGCGGCGCTCCTGTCGGTGATCCCGCTGAAGGCCCGTGAGAAGACAATGATCGCCGCGCCCCTCTTTCACTCGTGGGGGTTCGCCCACTTCTCGATCGGGCTCTCGCTCAGCTCCACCTACGTCTTGCGGCGCAAGTTCAGCCCCGAGGGAGTGCTCGAGGCCGTCGCATCGGAGAAGGCGTCGGCGCTGATCGTCGTGCCGGTGATGATCCAGCGGATCATGGAGCTGCCCGAGGAGACGCTCGCCAAGTACGACCTCTCATCGCTCAAGGCCACGGCGGCCTCCGGCTCGGCCCTGCCCGGCCCGCTGGCGACGAAGTGGATGGACGCCACCGGCGACAACCTCTACAACCTCTACGGATCGACCGAGGTGGCATGGGCGACGATCGCGACACCGGAAGACCTCCGCGAGGCGCCCGGGACGGCGGGGCGCGTCCCGCACGGGACGCTGCTGCGGATCCTGGACGAGGACGGCAAGGAACTGCCCAAGGGCGAGGTCGGCCGGATCTTCGTCGGCAACGACATGAAGTTCGAGGGCTACACCGGCGGCGGCGGCAAGGACATCATCGACGGCCTGCTCTCCTCCGGGGACGTCGGGCATCTCGACGAGGAGGGGCGGCTCTTCGTCGACGGCCGCGACGACGACATGATCGTCTCCGGCGGGGAGAATGTGTTCCCCCGCGAGGTCGAGGACCTGCTCGCCGGTCACGACGCCGTCAAGGAGATCGCCGTGATCGGCGTCGACGACGACGAGTTCGGGCAGCGGCTCAAGGCATTTCTCGTTTTGAGCGACGGCGCTTCGCTGGATGAGGACGAGGCCAAGCGCTACGTCAAGTCCAACCTGGCCGGCTACAAGGTCCCGCGCGAGGTGGTCTTCATGGACGAGCTGCCACGGAACGCGACGGGGAAGGTCGTAAAGCGCGAGCTAGCGGAGGAGTAACCCGGGCCGAGGCATCGCAAGCTCGATCCGGCTACCGGCGCGATGAGAGCGAGTGCGGGGTTCTATTGCCATAGGCAATAGAAGTCCTCACTCGGCACTCGGCGGGCGCTTTGCCCATGCGCGCCCTACGGGCGAAGACCTCTGCCGGGGGACTGGCGATTACGCCCCAGTGGAGGCCCGATCCCAGGACATCACCGCGCGCTCGTTCTCGACCAGCCGCTTGAGCTGGGCGAGGGAGGTGCGGAGGTGTCCGCGGATCGTGCGGGCGGAGAGGCGCTCGGAGATCATCCCCGCCAAGCCGGCGCCGGCTACGCCGTAGGCGTAGCGGAGCTCGACCCGGGTCGACGACTTGCCCGCCTTGCGCAGGCGCAGGCGCCCGCGCTGGTCGACGCCTGATACGGAGCTCCAGGCAAGGTCGTAAGGCTCGTTCCACTCGACCACCTCAATCAGACCGCCGACCTCGGCCGAGCCGACCTTGAAGAGCATGCGACGCCGTGCGCCGAGGCCGGTTGTCTGCTCGCCGTCCACATCCCAGCGGGTGATCCCGGACATGAACTGAAGGTAGTTGTCGAGGTTCGACAGGTACTTCCAGACGACCTCGGGGGGAGCGCTGATGACTGTGGATTCGCTCAGTCGCATGCGCTGGTCAGCCGATCAATGCCTTGCCGGGTGGGCGAAACATGGTTTCGCGCCTTGCGTCGCTCATCCGATCACCGGGAAGCGCCGCTCCGCGGCGAGTCCGTCCAGCGTCTCCTGCATCAGGTCCGTGATGTACGTGTAGACCTCGTCGATGTCAGGGTCCTCGCCGAAACGCTCGCGAAGGTCGATTGGTGCCAGCACCTCGCTCGTGATCTTGGCGGGCAGCGGCAAGCGCGGCAGGAAATCGCCGACCGTCAGGCCCCAGGGCGGGGCGATCAGGATCGGCAGGACCTTCAGGCGCAGGGTCTTGTCGAGCCGCAGGAGCTGCGCGAGCCAGGTGCCACGGTCGAGCCACAGCGCGGTCTCCTGGCCGCCGATGGTGACGACGGGAACGATCGGGGCATCCCGCTCGAGCGCCAGGCGGATGAATCCCTTGCGCCCGCCGAAGTCGATCTTCGCGCTTTGCCAGCTCGGCCGGTGCACCTCCCAGTCGCCTCCGGGAAAGACGAGGACTGCCGCCTCGGCTTCGAGCGCCTTGCGGGCATTCGCGTGGGAAGCGGCCACGGTCCCGAAGTTCCGCAGGTAAGGTCCAAGTGGGGAGGCGAGGACCAGGTTGTGGGCGAGCTGGTGAAATCGCCGCTCGACTCCGAAGTACGTGCAGAAGGCGAGGGTGATCGTGATCGTCTCCGGCGAGAGGTTGCCGCCGGTATGGTTGCCGACCATCAGGACTCGTCCCTGCTCGGGCACGTTCTTTAGGTTGCGGACCTCGGCCCGGTACCAGATGCTCGCGATGAGCCAGCTGAGCGGCAGGTTCTCGCGAATGTAATCGGGATCGCGATCGTCGAGATCGGCGGTCAGGCGGCCCTGGATGCTGCGCCCGAGGCGGCTCACGAGGGCGCCCGCCGCCTTCTGGCCCAGCTTGACCGTTTCGCCGCCAAGGCGCCCGACCTGCTCCGCCACGCTGACGATCGGCGCTCGCGAGGCCACGTCCGGAGCGGAGCCGTTGCTGGCGCCGTTGGTCGTTGGCGGGCGGGCCAGCTCGCCGCGGTCGGTCATGCGGCCATTCTAGACGCGGCCGCGTCGCTCGCGCCTAGGATGCCCGTTTATGCGAGAGGTCTTGATCAGGGACACGCTCTCCGGCGAGATGCGGCCGCTGGAGCCGCGCGAGCCCGGCAAGGTCGGGATCTACGCCTGTGGCCCGACCGTGTACTCGCGAATTCACGTCGGAAACGCCCGGCCCTACGTCATCTTCATGCTCTTTCGCCGGCTGCTGGTCGAGCTCGGCTACGACGCGAAGCTGGTGATCAACGTCACCGACATAAACGACAAGATCTACGACGCCGCGCGCGAGGCCGGCGTCCCCTCGGCCGAGCACGCGAGTGAGATGACGCGGCTCTACATCGCGGACACCGAGGCGCTCGGCATCGGGCGCCCGGACGCGGAGCCGCTGGCGACTGAGACGATCCCGGAGATCGTGGCGCTGATCGAGGAGCTGATCGCCAAGGACCACGCCTACGAGTCGGGTGGCGACGCGTATTTCAGCGTTCGGAGCTTCGCCGGCTACGGCAACCTCTCGAACCGCGAGCCCGACGCGATGGACCAGGGCGAGGAGGCGGGCACGCTGAGCCTGAAGCGGGACGCGCTCGATTTCGCGCTGTGGAAAGCGCAGAAGCCGGGCGAGGACGAGGCCTGGGATTCCCCATGGGGGCTCGGTCGACCGGGCTGGCACATCGAGTGCTCGGCGATGGCGGAGAAGCTCCTCGGCGCCGACTTCGAGATCCACGGCGGTGGATCCGATCTCGTCTTTCCGCACCACGAGAACGAGATCGCGCAGTCCGAGGCCGCACGTGGGTTGCCCCTGGCCCGGATCTGGATGCACAACGGAATGATCCGAATCGCCGACGAGAAGATGTCGAAGTCGGTCGGCAACATCTTCCAGCTCGCCGAGGCGATCGATAAGTACGGGCCGCAGACGGTCGTCGCCTACCTGATCTCCGGTCACTACCGCCAGCCGCTCGAGTTCTCGGCTCGGGCGCTGGAGGAATCGCAGGCGCGGCTGGAGCGGATCCGCAACTTCCTGCGTGCGGACCCGGTCGAGGGCTCCGATCAATTCGTGGGCGAGCGCCAGGAGGACTTCATGGCCGCCCTCTGCGACGACTTCAATACCCCACGCGCGCTGGCGGCGCTGTTCGACCTGATCGCGGAGGGCAACCGGCGCGAGCTGCCGGGAGCACATCAAGCCGTCGCCTGGATGCTGCCGCTGCTGGGCCTGGAGGCGCTGCTGGACGAGGAGGATTCCGCCGACGCCGAGGCTCAGCGACTCCTTGCCGAGCGGGAAGAGGCACGCGCGGCACGGGACTTCGAGCGGGCGGACGCAATCCGCGACCGGCTGGCGCAGCTCGGGTGGGAAGTACGCGACTCGGCGGGGGGTGCCAGCCTGGTCCGGCGCCCGGGATGAAGGACCAGAGCGAGTTCATCTATGGGCGCCGCGCCGTGGCCGAGGCTCAGCGTGGGCGACGTGGAGTCCGGCGAGTGCTGACGTCTGACGAGCACGGGGCGGAGGAGCTGGCCCGGCTGGCGGGCTCGCTGGACCACCAAGGGGTGGTGGCGGAGGTCGATCCGTATCCCTACGCGGACGCAGAGTCCTTGTTGGCGCAGCCCGAGCCGCTGATCGTCGCGCTTGACCAGATCCAAGACCCTCAGAACCTGGGGGCAGTGTGCCGCTCGGCGGAGGCGGCCGGCGCGACCGGCGTGATCATCCCCGACCGACGGGCCGCGTCGGTGACGCCCGCCGTGTGCAAGGCGTCGGCGGGAGCGGTCGAGCACCTGCCGATCGCGCGGGTTGGGAACCTGGCCGACTGGCTCGAAGCTGCGAAGGGGACTGACGGCCTTTGGGTTTACGGCGCCGACGGCGGTGCCCCGGCCGTATACACGTCGGTCGAGATGACCGGGCCGGTGATCCTGGTGCTTGGCGGCGAGGGCAGGGGGATCCGTCCCAGGGTGGCGTCGGCTTGCGATGCGTTGGTCTCGATCCCGCTACAGGGGGCGACCGCATCGCTGAATGTCTCGGCTGCTGCTGCGGTTCTGTTGTTTGAGGCTGTGCGGCAGCGAGACGCTTAGCGCGCGGTCCGGACGGACCGCGCGATCTGCAAGCAGAGTTGCAGAATCCTTGGCCCGGGTTGACAGAACTACGCCGGGGCGCTTAGACTGCGCGTGCGTAAGGGTGAACTAAAGGTCGAGCTTGATTCGACCGATGGTGATCCCACAATTGAGGAGAGGGCGCCCAGGGGAGGCAGCGGCGCCACCGGTTCCTAACGGAAGGATCGTGTGGCCATGTCACCCCCAGCACCCCAGGCCGACACCGTCGGCCAGCCAGTTTCAACGCGTAGCACTCAGGCTCAACCCGAGCTTGACGACCACTACCTGGTCGCCTTGGCGAAGCAGGGAAGCGCGGACGCGTACGACCGCCTTCTCCGTCGCTACCGCGGCTTCGTCCGCCTGAAGTCGTCGTCCTACTTTCTGCTCGGCGGCGACAGCGACGACCTGCTGCAGGAGGGCATGCTCGGTCTTTACAAGGCGATCCGCGACTATCGGACCGATCGCCAGTCGAGCTTTCGCAACTTCGCGGAGCTGTGCGTAACCCGGCAGATCATCACCGCGGTGAAGACCGCGTCGCGCAACAAGCACGCACCGCTCAACCAGTGCGTATCGTTCGCCCAGTC
>JALZKA010000084.1 GCA_030859475.1 Actinomycetota bacterium | reverse complement strand
GCTTTAGAGAGCACTGTCTCACCCCGCCAAGGCGCGGGCGCGCGTGAAGACCGCGTCCAGCATCTCCCGCGTGAGCTTGCCTGTGAAGGTGTTCTGCTGGCTCGGGTGAAACGAGCCGACCAGGGTGTAGGGGCCGATCCGCGCCTCGGCGAGGTGGGAGAACCGCGGCTTGGGACGCGGCGGCTCGTGTCCGCTCGAGCGCAAGGCGCGCAGGGCGCCGTCCCAGGCAAACGAGCCCAGGCAGGCGATCACGGCGGCGCGATCGAGAAGCTCAAGCTCCCGGATCAGGTACGGCACACAGGTGTCCCGCTCGAGCGGGGTCGGCTTGTTGGCGGGCGGCGCGCAGCGGACGACCGCACTCACGTAGGCATCGGTCAGTTCCAAGCCGTCGCCGCGCTCGATGCTCGTCGGCTGGTTCGCGAGGCCGGCAGCGTGCATCGCGCGGTAGAGCCAGTCGCCCGACCGATCGCCGGTGAACATCCGGCCGGTTCGATTGCCGCCATGAGCCGCGGGCGCGAGGCCGACCACCACGATCCGAGCCCCTGGATCGCCAAAGCCCGGCAGCGGCCGCGCCCAATAGTCCTCCCCCGCGTAGCGCCGGGGCGGGTCCGCCGCCACCGCCTCCCGCCACTCCACCAGCCGCGGGCAGGCCCGGCATGCGCAAACCTCCTCGTTCAGTTCGCCGAGTGTCGAGAAACGACCCACCATGGGGCGTTATTCAACACTCGGCGCGCGGTTGGCGGATTTGGCGGGCGCGGCAGGTAAGTTCCCAGGCCACGTGACCGGTCCCGCGACCTCAGCCCGCGCCTATGCCCAGGCGATTCGCATGTCTCGCAGACGGCTCCTCGTGGCGTCGTCTGCCACGCTGGCCGCCGGAGCCCCGCTGGCCTTGGCGGCATGCGGCACCGCCGAGGACGAGGCCGACTCGACAGCGCCAGAGCGCGAGGCCGAACTCCTGGGTGAGGTGCTGGCGGGGCAGCTGGCTGTGGTCCAGGCGGCCGATCTGGCCTCAAGCAACGCGCCCCGGCAGGCGCAACCGGCACTCGATCGCATCAACACCCTGCGCCAGCAGTCCAGCCGCGCCCTAGCGCGATCGATCGCGGAGCTCGAAGGTGAGCCAACGCGGGAGCCAGCGGCGATTATCGGTGCCGAAAGCGCGGTGGAGGGTGCTGCACGCCAGCTCGAAGCTTCCATCGCAACATCGCTCGATGCAATCGGCGAGTTGACCACCGACGCCTACCGGCAGGCAGTCCACCGAACGATCACCGAGGACGCCGCCGCGCTCGCGGCGCTACGCGACGTCCTGGGCGAGGACCCCAGCCCGGACGCGTTCGTGATGGGACCGTCCACGTCCCCGAAGGAGGCAGAGTGATGCCGATCAGCCGCCGCGCCCTGCTGAGCCGTGGAGCCTTCGCTGCCGGCGCCGCTGCGATTCCCGCGTCGCTCGTGAGTGTGGAGACCGCCCTCGCCCAGGAGGACGAGCAGACCGATGCCCTTGAACGCCTGATCGCCTTGGAGCGGGCCGCCGAGCTGGCACTCTCCCTGGCAGCGGAGGATTCGAAGCTCGACGCCGACGCGAAGACCGCCTTCGAGGAGCTCAGCCGCCAGAACGGCGAGCACACCACCGCGCTGGAGCAGGCGCTCGAGTCGCTCGGCGTTGACCCGCCTGAGACCCAAAGCGACCAGGAAGATTTCGACTCGCTGGACAACCTGGATCTACAAGCAGCACAGGACGAGCTGATCCAGTTCATGATCGATCTGGAGAGCGAGCTGCTCGGCGCCTACGAGGAGGAAACCACGAACTTCGATGCCGGCGACCTGTTCCGGACCGCGGCGCAGGTGGGCGCCTCGCATGCCCAGCACGTCGTGGTCCTGAGACTCCTGGCAGGCGAGCCACCCGCCGCATTGACGGAACTGCCGGCGCCAGCCTCCCAGAAGGGCGAGTAGTTGGAAGCGAAACCCCCGGCGGATTCGAACGCGACGCTCGTCCGCTGGATGGGCATCGAGGACGCCAATACCGGGGGCACGGTCCACGGCGGCGTCGTGATGAAGCTCTGCGACGAGGTTGCCGCCATCGCGGCGATTCGCCACAGCCGCCAACGGGCCGTAACGGCTGCGATGGACCGGATGACCTTTCTGACGCCCGTCTACGTAGCGGAGCTAATGACCTTCAAGGCCACGGTCAACGCGGCCTGGACGACCTCGATGGAGGTTGGCGTGCGGGTCGAAGCTGAGAATCCCCGCACCGGCGAGAGCCGCCACACTTCGACGGCATACATGACCATGGTCGCGTTGGACGAGCACGGTGAGCCGACCCCGGTGCCGCCGCTGGCGGCTCAGACCGAAACGGAGGAACGGCGCCGACGGGAAGCGGAGCTGCGGCGGAGGAATCGCCTCGCCGAGCGCGACGAGATCCTGGACGGGCGTGAGCACAAAGAGAGCGATGCCGGACCCTGAGCTACGAAAACTCGCGATCGTCCCGGCCCTCAACGAGGCAGGGATGGTCGGCCGCGTGATCCGCGACGTTCGCCGCCATGCGCCGGACTTCGACATCGTCGTCGTGGACGATGGCTCCACCGACACCACAGCCGCTCACGCCCGCGCCCAGGGTGCCGTCGTCATCGCGCACCCCTTCAACCTGGGGATCGGCGGCGCCATGCAGTCCGGCTACAAGTACGCGCTCTCACACGCCTACGACGTGGCGGTCCAGGTAGACGGTGACGGCCAGCACAAGCCAAGCCACATCCACGACCTGCTCGCGAAGCTCGAGACCGAGGGGCCGGAGGCGGACATGGTCACGGGCAGCCGCTTTCTGGGCGACCCGGGGTACAGGGTGCCGCTCGGGCGGCGAGCCGGCAACCTGATCTTTGCCGCGGTACTCACCACCCTCACCAGGCAGCGGGTCACCGACCCGACGTCGGGCTTCCGGATGGTCAACCGCCGTGGCATCGAGCTCTTCGCTCGCGACTACCCACACGACTATCCGGAGGTCGAGGCGATCTTGATGCTGCACGCGCATCGCTTGCGATTGCATGAGGTTCACGTGGAGATGAACCAGCGCGGCTACGGGCGTAGCTCGATCAACTACCCGCAGAGCGCCTACTACATGGTGAAGGTGCTGCTGGCCATCTTCATCGGACTGCTCAGACGCCGGCCGACCCCGATCGAGGCGCAAGGAACCGAGGAGCTGGGGATCGGCCCGCCTCCGGACACCGAGGAGCTGAAGGCTCTTGCCGAGGGGCGGCGCCCATGAAGTGGCTCGCCCTCGCCGCAGCTTGCATCGCGGCAATTCCGGTCGCGAGCGCCCGCGCAAAACCGATCGAGGTCGCGCCTCCCGGGCAGCCGAACCTGGAGGAGGCGATCGTTCTCGCCGAGCCAGGCGACGTGATCGTCCTTCCCCCCGGCGAGTTCGTGCTGACCGAAGGCGAGGCGCTCGAGGAGAAAGACCTGACTCTCCGCGGCGCGGGCGCGGAGAGGACCGTCGTGATCCCCTCCGGCGGCGGGGAGGCGTTGGAGGATCCCGGAGTGACCAAGGGCTTGACGGTCGCGGCTCCGCGCAAGCCGGATGACGCCGCTGGGGAAGATGACGGCGCTGATGGGGGCATCTCCGGCAAGGCGCAGGTGATCGCCTTGATCGCGACGGTCGGGATCTTCCTGTTCATCCTGGAGCTCGTCCGGCGACGCCGGCTGGCGGAGCGCTACGCGATCCTGTGGATGGGAGCCGGGTTCGCGCTGCTGGTCCTGTCGATCTGGACCGGTGGCTTGGACGTGATTGCCGACGCGATGGGGATCGAGGAGCCGGCGAACGCGATCTTCCTGCTTGCCTTCGCGCTGGGCTTCCTGCTGCTGCTGAACTTCTCGGTCGCGTCGTCCCGGCTCAGCGAGGAGACGAAGATCCTCGCGCAGGAGGCCGCGCGCCTGGACCAGGAGCTACGCGCGCAGCAGGCGCAAAACGAAGCGCCAGTAGCCGCTGAGGATCGCGGCGAGCAGACCTGATCGCGAGACGCCGCCGAGATACGGGGTGCTCAACCCCGGCACCAGGGGCCTGGCGAAGTCGGCTGCGCTGATCGTCCGGGTCGCCTGAACCTGACGCCGCTCGCCGAGCAGGCGCGGGAGGGCGCGCAGGGTGTCGCCCCAGGCACGCAGCTTTTGACCGAACCAGCCGCCCGCGATCGACGCGCCCACAAGCGCGAGCTCCGTCGCCAGGAGCGCCGGCACGACCAGGGCCAGCACCGCCGCCGGGTAAACGCGAATCAACGTGGCCCAGCGATTTCGCTCGAGGTATCGCCATTTCGCCTGGCCCTTGTCGAACTGGTAGTCGTGGTCGACGCGGGCCCCGGCCGATACCCCGACCTCCCCTCCGGCCAGCCGCAGACGCAGCGAGAGGTCCACGTCCTCGTGGTACAGGAAGAACTCCGAAGCGAAGCCGCCGGCCCTCGTGAAGTCCGCGCGGCGAATCGCGAGACAGGCGCCGGAAGCGAAGCCGACCGGCCTGTCCGCCTCGTCGTCAAGCAGAGGCTCCCCCGCCCCGCCGGCCCACGCGATGCCGGTGAAATGGACGACGCCGCCTCGGGTGTTGACGATCGTCCCTTCCTCCGTCGTTACCAGCGCCTGCCATGCGGTCCACGAGCGGCCGTCCACATATGGCTTGGCGATCTGATCGCGCCAGCCGGGGGCGACGATCGCGTCCGGATTCAGGAAGACGAGCAGGTCCCCCGTCGCCTCGCGTGAGGCCGAGTTGCAGGCGGCGGGGAACCCCGCGTTCACCGGGTTTCGGATCAGGCGAGCGGTTGGGGCGGCGGCCGCGATGGCGTCCGGGGTGGCGTCGCCCGACGCGTTGTCGACCACGATCAGCTCGTCGGCGGCATCGAGCTGTTCGTCAACGGCCGCCAGAGCCGGGACGATTGCCTCGCCCTGGCGATAGGCGACGACGATCACCGACAGTGAGGGGATTTCACCTGGCACGCCCGGAAACTCTAGAGTTGCGCCAGGTGAACCCGCTCACAGCTGCCATCCGGACTCGGCGACCAGGCATCTGACAGGGGGGACGCCATCGGCTTCATCACACCGGCCCCACCACCCGTGGATCTGGATGAGTGGAGGCTGAAGCCCCATCTCGAACGCATCAAACCGCTGGCCCAGGACTGGGCCGTAAACGGCTTCGGCACCCCGTACGTCATCTATCTGCTCTACGTCGTCAAGCTCGTCGTCTTCTGCCTCGGCGCGGCGCTCTTGATCTCCACGACCCCGGGCCTCGGGGGACTCGGTGATTTTGCCGACTGGTGGACGGAGCCGATCGTCTTCCAGAAGCTGGCTGTCTGGACGCTCCTCTGGGAGGTGGTCGGGCTGGGATGCGGCTCCATGCCGCTGACCTTCCGCTTTCAGCCGATGATCGGCGGCATCCTCTACTGGCTTCGGCCCGGCACCGTGCGCCTGCCGCCATGGCCCGACCGGATCCCGTTGACGGCAGGCACCCGGCGCACGCTGGTCGACGTCGCGCTTTATGCCGGCGTCCTGGCCTCGGCGACGTATCTGCTCGCAGCCGGTGGTCATGATGTGGCCGGGACGGCAGCGGGGCGGCTGGACCCGGTGGCGGTGGCCGTCCTGCTCGGCTTCCTGGGCCTGCTGGGCCTGCGCGACAAGGTCTCCTTCCTGGGTTCCCGGCCCGAGGTCTACGGGTTCCTGCTGCTGGTCTTCCTGTTCCCGATCTCGAACCTGATCGTCGCCTCCCAGATCGTCCTGTTTTGCATCTGGTGGGGCGCCGCTTCCTCGAAGCTCAACCGCCACTTCCCGTACGTCGTGTCGGTGATGATCTCGAACACGCCGTGGAACCGCTCGCGCAGGGCGAAGGCGAAGCTCTACCAGGACCATCCCGAGGATCTGCGGCCATCGCGCCACGCGGCGTTCGCGGCCCACAGCGGCACGATCATGGAGTTCAGCCTCCCCCTGTTGCTGCTCCTTTCCAGCGGCGGCCTGATCGGAACGCTGGCCGCGATCGGAATGGTGATCTTCCACGTCCACATCACCTCCACGTTCCCGCTCGCGGTACCGCTCGAGTGGAACCTCTTCATGATCTTCGGGATTCTCTTCCTGTTCGGCCACTACGGCGACGTGCCGCTCGCGACGCTCGACGAGCCGCTCCTGATGATCATCCTGGCGGTGGTCGGCGTCGGGATCCCGGTGCTCGGCAACCTGCGGCCGGACTTGATCTCGTTCCTGCCGGCGATGCGCTACTACGCGGGAAACTGGGCGACAAGCCAGTGGCTCTTCAAGAAGGAATCGGGCGCCGAGGACAGGCTCGACCGGTCGATTACGAAGGCTGCTCCGATCGTGGTCGAGCAGCTCGCGAAGGTTTACGACCGTGAGACAGCGGAGCTGTTTCTCGCCAAGGGGCTTGCGTTCCGGGCGATGCACTCGCACGGCCGCGCGCTGAACGGGTTGCTCCCCCACGCGGTCGACGACGTCGAGGCCTACCACGTGCGCGAGGGCGAGCTGATCTCCGGCGTTATCAACGGCTGGAACTTCGGCGACGGTCATTTCCACCAGCGCCAGCTCCTCGAGGCAGTTCAGGAGCGCTGCGAGTTCGCGCCCGGCGACCTGCGGGTGGTGGCCCTCGAATCCCAGCCCGCCCATGTCCAGCGCCAGCGCTACCGGATCTACGACGCGGCCACCGGCTTGCTCGAGGAAGGCTGGGTGAACGTCGCCGACATGGTCGCGCGCGGCCCGTGGCTGGACGGCTCGTGGGACTTCCCGGTCGAGGTGACCCGCCGTGCCGCCGGGGCGGCCGCCCCGGCGTGAGCACCGCGATCGTCGTCGGCTCCGGCCCGAACGGCCTCGCCTGCGGGGTTGAGCTGGCCCGCGCAGGCCTCAGCGTGACGGTGCTGGAGGCCGCGGATGAGATCGGCGGCGGCACTCGTACCAGCGAGCTGACCCTGCCGGGCCTCCTGCACGACCATTGCTCCGCGGTGCACCAGATGGCTGTCGGGTCGCCCTTTCTGCGCTCCTTGGACCTCGAGGCCCACGGCTTGCGGTGGTGCTGGCCGGACATCGACCTGGCTCATCCGCTCGACGACGGCAGCGCCGGAGCGTTGCAGCAGTCGACGGGCGCGACGGCCGCCGGCCTCGGACCGGTGGACGGGCCGCGCTGGGAGCAGGTCTTTGGCCCCCTCGCGGACGGGATCGAGATCCTGAAGGACGACTTGATGCGGCCGCTTCTGCACCCGCCGGAGCACCCGATCCGCATGGCGCGCTTCGGCCTGCGGGCGGCGCTGCCCGCGACCCTTCTGGCACGCCGTTTCAAGACTCCACAGGCCCAGGCGCTCTTTGGTGGTGTGGCGGCGCACGCCATGAGCCCGCTGCACCTGCCGATGAGCTCAGCGGTGGGAGTCGCCCTGATCGCCGCGGGGCACCGCTTCGGCTGGGCGGTTGCAAAAGGGGGGTCGCGAGCGATCACCGATGCCCTGGCGTCGGTGTTGCGTGCTCATGGCGGCACGATCGAGACCGGGCGCCGGATCGGCTCGCTGACGGAGCTGCCGGAGTCCGACGTCATTTCGCTCGACCTGGCCCCCGGCGCGGTCGCCGACATTGCGGGCGACCGCTTGCCTGGGCGCGTCGCCCGCGCCTACCGCCGCTACAAGCATGGGCCCGGGGCATTCAAGGTCGACCTTGCGGTCGAGGGCGGGGTGCCATGGGCCAACGAGGCCTGCCGGGCCGCCGGGACGGTCCACGCGATCGGGTCACTGAAGGAACTGGTGGCGGCCGAGCGCGATGTCAACCGGGGCCGCATGCCCCTGCGACCGTTCGTGCTCGTCGCCCAGCAGTACCTGGCCGATCCAGGCCGCTCCGCGGGCGAGGCGCACCCGGTTTGGTCTTACGCCCACGTCCCGAACGGCTACGAGGGCGACGCCAGCGACGCCGTGATCAGCCAGATCGAGCGGTTCGCCCCGGGGCTCCGCGAGCGCATCCTCGCCACCGCGGTGCGGCGGACCGACGAGTTCGAGGCCTACAACGCGAACTACGTGGGAGGGGACATCATCACCGGCGCCAATACGCCCTGGCAGATCGCGCTCCGCCCCCGCCCGGCCGTCGATCCGTACGCGACCGGGATCCCGGGCGTCTACATCTGCTCGGCCGCGACTCCACCCGGCGCCGGCGCCCACGGGATGAACGGCTACAACGCGGCAAGGTCGGCGCTGCGGCGGCTGGGGTAAGTGACAAGAAGCGAACGTCCGTCCCCACTCGATTAGCGTGGAGATGACTGCGTCGCATCTGCAAGCACACGCTCTACGAACTCGCCCTTCACCTTCGTGTAGCGCTCGTATCCCTCGCCGTCATGGCGCAGCTTGAGTGCGTTGTACTCGGCGAGCAGCGCCGGATCGCGGATCAGGGCGTCGCGAAATGACGTGAACAGTGCCTCGTCGGCAGAGCCAACGACTGCGAGCTGCACGCCAACTGGGACGGCTGTGGCCTCCGCCTCGGCGAAGCTCGCGTACGTTGGCGTCCAGTTCTCCCGCTGGTTGACGACATAGAGCCTGCGCAGCGCGGCGATGGCGGCTTCGAAACGACCCGCCTCAACACGCACAAGGAGGTCGACATCGCCCTTCGTCAACGCCCCAGGGATCGAAGTTGACCCCACGTGCTCCACGAGGGCACTCGAAAGCACCTTGAGCACCCGCTGGCGATGCTCCTTAAAGGCCGACTCGGCGGCTACCCGGATTTCCGCCTCGGGCCTGATGTTCACCGGCGTCATGGAACCGATCTTATGAAAGGGAGCGCTCGCGTATCCATCCCAATCGCGTGGGAACGTCCGTTCGCTTTTATAACGTGGGATCATGAGCGAGTTGAAGGTCTGCGGCCGATGCAAGCGCGAGCTTTCGACTACAGCATTCGCCCGCCAACACGATTCCCTGCAGTCCTATTGCCGCCCGTGCCAGAAGGAATATGACGCCGCTTGGTACCAGGCGAACCGCGATCGGAGACGGAATAAGGCGCGCTCAGATCGTCTCGCCTACGTCCAGTGGCTGGACAGCCTTAAGGCGAACACACCATGTGCGGACTGCGGTCAGATATATCCTTCCTTCGTGATGGAGTGGGACCATCTCCCCGGAACGGTGAAGACCCTTGTCCTCGGCGAAGCGCGCAACGGTGCCTACGGCCGCCAGCGCATCCTCAAGGAGATCGCAAAGTGCGAACTCGTCTGCGCAAACTGCCACCGCGTCCGGACGTTTACACGGCTGAGGGCGGACGCGGCATAGAGCCCAGGGTCGGACTCGAACCGACGACCGCAGCTTTACGAGAGCTGTGCTCTACCAACTGAGCTACCTGGGCGCGGATCGGGATTGTAGGCGAGCGATTCGCCAGAGCTGTTGAGCTAGTGGTACCACTAGTTGTAATCCCTGAGCCCGTTGTTTCATCCGGGCCTCCTTGAAGGCTGGGGGTGTCTACCCACCCAGCATCAAGGAGGTAATCCGGATGAAGCTCCACGCTAACGCGGCGCTCAGCCTGAAAAAGCGCA
>JALZKA010000014.1 GCA_030859475.1 Actinomycetota bacterium | reverse complement strand
CCCCTGAACGAACGCCTGCACCGGCAGGGGCGCCGCGGCCGGAGTGGAACTTGGCGGCGATGGCCGTCGCAGTCAAACCACGCGCGGAGCGAAAGGTGGAGGCGCGCTTCGAGGCGCTCGTCCTCGACTTCCTCGCCTACTTGGAGTTCGAGCGCGGGCTTGCCCGCAACACGCTGGACGCCTACCGCACGGATCTACTTCAGTTCGGCGTCTTTCTCGCCGGTCGCCGCCGGAGCGCGATGGAGGTGGAGCGGGGCGAGGTCGCTGACTTTCTTGCCGATTTGGCCACCGGATCGCCGGCAATCGATGAGGTTGATGCCCGCCCGCCGGCCTCACCGGCCACGATCAGCCGCAAAACGGCGTGTCTGCGCTCGTTCTACCGCCACCTGCGCCGGGAGGAGCTGATCGACGCCGATCCGACGGCTTCGCTGACCCCACTGGCTCGCAGCCGCAAGCTGCCGCACGTGCTGAGTCACGGTGAGGTGACGAAGCTGCTGGGCAGCGCCGGCGGATCCGAGCCGATCGCCCAACGCGACCGCGCGCTCCTGGAGCTGATGTACGGATGCGGTCTGCGAGCGTCGGAGGCCGTCGGCCTGGAGTTGACCGACATCGACTTACGCCGCGGCTTCGTGCGGCCCCACGGCAAGGGCTCGAAGGAGCGGATGGTGCCCCTCGGCAGCGCCGCCGAGAGGGCCGTCTCGCGCTATCTGCGATCCGGCCGCCCCGATCTGGTCGGGATCGAGCAGGAACGCCGGCTGTTCGTGAACTTCCGGGGCGGGCCGCTCACCCGGCAGGGTCTGTACAAGATCATCCAGCGCCACGCCAAGGTGGTCGGCCTGGAAGGCAAGATGAGCCCCCACACGCTCCGCCACTCGTTCGCCACCCATCTGCTGTCGGGCGGGTGTGACCTGCGTTCGGTCCAGGAGATGCTCGGGCACGCCGACGTTGCCACGACCCAGCTCTATACACACCTTTCGACCGAGAAGATCAAAGAGGTCTACTTCAAGGCGCACCCGCGCGCCACCTGATCCCCGCGCGCGTAGGCTTGGGCGATGCCCGAGCTGCCCGAGGTCGAAACGATTCGCCGTCAGCTCGAGCCCGGTGTGGTGGGGCGCCGAATCGTGGGGGCGCGGGTCCTGGACACGCGCTGGTCGCGCCCTGAACCGCCGCTCGCGGTGGAGGCCGAGGTCAAGGGCCGGGCGATCGAATCGGTCGGCCGGCGGGGCAAGTACCTGATCCTGTCGCTCGCCGGCGACCGGCACCTGGTGATGCACCTGCGGATGACCGGGAACGTCCTGCTGCGGCCAGCCGACTTCGCCGATGACGGACCGGTTGACCTGGCGGAAACCCGGCTGGGCATGGATCGGCTCTATGAGTCGCGTCCCGACGCCCGGTTTCTCCGGGCTGCCTTCGATCTGGATGACGGCTCCGAGTTGTGGTTCACGGACGCGCGGCGATTCGGGCATGGCGCGGTTTTCACGGGCGCGGGACTGGAGCGGTATCTGGAGGAGCGTCTGGGGGTGGAACCGCTGGGGGTGGAGCTCACGCCCGAGTACTTGGCGGCACAGGCCGCGGGGCGCACGGTGCCCCTGAAATCGTTCTTGCTGGACCAGCGCCGGGTGGCCGGCATCGGCAACATCTACGCGGACGAGGCGCTCCACCGGGCGGAGCTCCACCCTCTGTCACCGGCGGGATCGATGCGCCCCGTCCACTGCGAGGCCTTGGTGGAGGGGATCGTCGCCGCGCTGGAGCTGGGGCTCGTCAAGGGCGGATCCTCGATCGACGACTACCGTGACTCCAGGGGCGAGCGCGGGTCGATGCAGGACGAGTTCCTGGTCCATACCCGGGAGGGCCGAGAGTGCGGGCGGTGTTCCGGCGAGATTCGGCGCATCGTGGTCGGCGGGCGCTCCACCTACTTTTGCCCGGACTGCCAGGTGCGGCTGCGTCGCCGCAGGAAGCGACGCTCACGATGAGCGAGCCGCTGGTGCCTCCGGCGGGTTTTCGGATCGGCCACTGGACGGACCCGGTCGGCATGACTGGCTGCACGGTGGTGATCGCTCCCGAGGGGACACGTGGTGGGGTGGACGTGCGCGGCGGTGGACCAGGCACGCGCGAGACGGACGTGATCGGTCCGCTGGCGGGCACGGATCGAGTAAGCGCGGTTACGTTTGCCGGGGGCAGCGCGTACGGGCTTGCGGCGGCCGACGGGGTGATGGCCTGGCTCGAGGAACAGGGGATCGGCTATCCGACTCCGGCGGGCATCGTGCCAATCGTGCCGGCGGCGATCGTCTATGACCTGGCGGCCGGCGATCCACGTGCGCGGCCGGACGCCGCGGCAGGCAGGGCCGCATGCGAGGCGGCCCGCGAAGGAGTGCCCGATCGCGGGGCTGTTGGGTCGGGCACGGGTACGGCGGCGGGCAAGGCGTTCGGGCGCGAACAGGCGACGCCGACCGGGGTCGGCTACGCCGCGGCGCGCGGTGGATTCGGCGCGACGATGGCGGCGCTGGCGGTCGTGAACCCGTTCGGCGATGTGCTTGCCGAGGGCGGTGGCGCCCTGGCCGGCTCTACGGCTGCGCGCACAGGCGACATGCTGGCGGCGCTTGACCACGATCCGATCGAGGCGCAGGAGCGAAACACGACGCTCGTCTGCCTGATGACCGATGCGAGCCTCGACAAGGCAGCTTGCGGCAGAGTGGCGCGGGCGGCCGGCGCCGGGATCGCGCGGTCGGTCGAGCCCGTCTTCACGGACGTCGACGGGGACGTTGTCTTCTGCCTGGCGTCGGGCGAGCGCGAGCCGGGGGGTCGGTTCGAGATCCTCCAGCTTCAAGCGCTGGCAGCCCGAATCACGGCGGACGCCATCCGCGACGCGGCTGCGTGATCGTGTCCGCCCCGGCGTGCAGGATTCAAGCGTGCCCGGATCGTTCAAGACGCAGGCCGTTGTCTTGCGCTCGATTCGCTACGGCGAAGCGGATCGAGTGCTCCACCTCTACACCCCTGCGCGGGGGCGGATCGGTGCCATCTCGAAGGGGTCACGTAGGCCCCGTTCCCGCTTCGGGGGGCGGCTGGAGCCGTTCTTTCGCCTTGACTTGATTCTGCACGAGGGCAGGGGTGACCTGGCCATGGTGACCGGGGCGCATACTGTGGCCGCCCACGGGAGCCTGCGCTCCAGCGGGCCCGCCATCGCGGCGGCCGCTCGCGCCTGTGACGCGATGTGTCGCCTGCTCGATTCGTCGGAGCCCAACCCGGCCGCCTACAACCTGCTCTGTCGCTACCTGGCGCTCTTGGACGGGACCGATGCGGGGGCTGATGACGCATCGCCGGTCACGGATGTGGACGGCGCGGCAGGCCTGGCGACGGCGCTTGCCTTTCGCCTGAAGCTGGCGCTGGCGGCCGGCTTTGCCCCCCAGCTGGCGCATTGCGCCCGGTGCGGGGAGGGCGACGACCTGCGGGCTTTTTCGGGCGCGGCGGGAGGCGTCGTGTGCGCCGCTTGCCAGCGCGACGGCTTCGAGATCTCAGCCGACGCGCACCGGTTCATGCTCGACGCGCTGGCGCGACCGCTGGCGAGCGCACCGGTGGCGACAAGCGGCGCTCTGCGCCAAGCCGAGCGGGCAGTCACGACGACGCTTGAGCATCACGCGCAGGTGCATTTGCGCGCCGCCGCCTGAGCGCGCCGTTCGCCAGTCCGGGCAGCGGCTAGTCATCATCGCTGTTCGTGAACCACTCAGACCGGGAGCCAACCGATTTGATGACCGCCCTGGGCGGGCGCCGCGGAATCGCGGATTCCAGCCTGCCCGGCCTGGCGTTCGTGATCGCCTACACGGCGTCCGGGCAAAGCCTCAACACCGCCATCTGGACGGCGATCGGCGTGGGCGCGGTGCTGTTTGCCACCCGGCTTTTCAAGCGGGAAACGGTGCAGTTCGCCGTTGCCGGCTTCGCCGGGGTGGCGATCGCCGCGTTTATCGCCAATCAGACGGGGAGGGCTGAGGACTTCTTCCTGCCCGGCCTCTTCCTCAACCTGGCCTATGCCGCCGCGTACTTGATCTCGATCGCGGTCCGCTGGCCGCTCTTGGGCGTCTTCATCGGCCCGTTGAACGGCGAGGGGATGGAGTGGCGCAAGGACGAGCGGCGCCTACAGCTTTACACGCGTGCGAGCTGGATCTGGGTCGGCATGTTCACGCTGCGACTGGCCGTGCAGCTGCCGCTCTACTTCGCCGGTGAGCTGGTTGCGCTGGGCGTCGCGAAGACGGCGATGGGGTTCCCCGTCTTCGCGCTGGCGGCCTGGCTCTCCTACTTGATCCTGCGCGAGACGCCGGCGAGCGCCGACGGCGGCCCGAGCTGACGAATCAGCGTCGCGCTTTCCATTCCGTCAGGGTCGTCCGGCAGCCGTCCTTTCCAAAGGTGAAGCGCATCTCACCCCGGGCGCGGAGCGGGCCAAGCTCGCCGGTGACACGCAGCTCTCCGAGGCCGCTCGTCGCCTGTCCCACGGCTCGGAACTCGCGGTTTTCGCGGACGTTGAAAGGTCCGACGATTCTCACGACCGGGGTTCGGTCGGTCGCGGAACAGAGGGCTACGCCGTTGACGTACCTGAGCCCCTCCGTGGTTACCCGCCTGATCGTCCGGTCGCCATCGTTGTTGGCGACGCGCAGCGTGATCTTCGCCTGCGGGTCGTCGGTTCCCTTGCCGGTGTAGAGGCTGGTTTCCGCCAGCGCGATTGCCGGCACTGCGACGATGGTTACCGCCGCGATCAGCCTGATCGCTGATTTCCTCATGGTTCCTCCCCGTTCGAGCGTTGCCGTGTGCGCAGCTAATGCATCGGCAGCGATGGAGCCGCACTTTATGCTGGCCGAAATGACGGTGGAAGGAACGCACGAGTCGCTGGAAGCGCGGACGCGCCGCTTCGAGGAGGAGTTCCTGTGGGCACCGGCAACGCGGTCGTATCCGGCGCGGCGGGCCCATGACGAGGACGACAGCCCGGTGCGCACCCCGTTTCAGCGCGACCGCGACAGGATCGTCCACTCGAAGGCGTTCCGGCGCCTGAAGCACAAGACGCAGGTGTTCATCGCCCCGGAGGGGGACCACTACCGAACGCGGCTCACGCACACCCTCGAGACCGGCTGCATCGCCCGCACGGTGGCCAGGGCACTGGCTTTGAACGAGGACCTGACGGAGGCGATCGGCCTCGGCCATGACCTGGGACACCCGCCGTTCGGCCACATCGGCGAGGAGGTGCTCGATCAGGCGCTGGCGGAGCATGCGGGCAGGCGGTATCGCCACAACGAGCAGTCGCTGCGCCTGGTCGAGGTTCTGGAGGGAGAGGGGCGGGGGCTCAATCTGACCGAGCAGGTTCGCGACGGGATCCTGAATCACACGGGGCCGGTCAAGCCGCGGACGCTCGAGGGCAAGATCGTGCGCCTGGTCGACCGGGTGGCGTATATCAACCACGACATCGATGACGCGATCCGGGGCCGGATCATCACGCCTGACGACCTGCCCCGGCGCGAGATCGGATTGCTCGGACCGACTGGCCCGGTCCGGATCGACACCCTCGTTCGCGACATCGTCGAGACGTCCGTCGCGGCGGGGGACATCAAGCAAAGCGAGGAGATCGGCGGCGCGATGCTGCGGCTGCGCAAGTTCATGTTCGATCGGGTGTATCTGGGCGAGGAGGCCCGCTCCGAGCACGAGCGGGTGACGCGGACGCTGCGGGCACTGTTCGACCACTTCCTGGTCAATCCGCAGGAGGTCCCCGGCGACGGGGTGGGGGCGGATGACGTGACGCGCGCCGTGGATTACGTCGCCGGGATGACTGACCGGTTCGCGATCACGACGTTCAGGCGTCTCGCCCTGCCGGAGGAGTCGAGGCTCTAGCCCCGCGAGTAGCGTTGGGGCCGTGGCGCGCTTCTCCCAAGATTCGATCGAGAGGGTCAAGGAGGCGGCCGACATCGTGGAGGTGGTGTCGGCGCACACCGACCTTCGTCAGTCGGGACAGCGCCTGACTGGGCTCTGCCCGTTTCACGACGAGCGGACGCCGTCGTTCTCAGTCAATGCGGTCGAGAAGGTGTATCACTGCTTCGGCTGTGGCGTGGGGGGCGATGTGATCACCTTCCTGGAGGAGAAGGAAGGGCTGGATTTTGCCGGGGCGGTCGAGTCGCTGGCGGATCGGTACGGGGTCGAGCTGGAGCGCGAGGACGAGGATCCGCGACTGGAGGCGGAGCGCAAGCGCCGGTCGCGGCTGGTGGAACTGCTGGATCGCACGGCCGGGTATTACGCCAGCTACCTGTGGGACTCGGACGAGGCCCGGAAGGCGCGCGAGTACCTGCTGGGCAGGGGCTTGCGCGAGGAGGCGCTGAGGGCGTTTGACGTCGGTTACGCGCCGAACGCGTGGGACACCGTGTACCTGCGCGGCCAGCAGGCGGGGTACTCGGTTGAGGAGCTGGTGGCGTCAGGGTTGGTGAAGAAGGGGAACAAGGGCGGATTTCTCGACCACTTCCGCGCGCGCATCATGTTCCCGATCCGCGATGGGCGAGGCCGGATGCAGGGGATGGGGGGGAGGGCGACGCGCGAGCAGCAGCGGGCGAAGTACGTGAACTCTCCCGAAGGCGCGCTCTTTCACAAGAGCCGGATCGTCTACGGGATCGATAAAGCCCGGGCGGCGATCGCGAAGCGTGGGCGTGCGGTCGTAGTCGAGGGCTATACGGATGTGATCGCGGCCCACCAAGCTGGAGTGGAGGAGACGGTGGCCGTGATGGGAACGGCGATCACGCCCGATCAGATCAAGCTGTTGTCCGCGCACACCGAGGAGGTGGTGCTCGCGCTGGACGCCGACCGCGCGGGGCGGGAGGCGATGTTGCGAGCGCAGCGGGTCGCGCAGGGCAAGCGGGTTCGGCTGCGCGTGGTCTCGATGCCCGTGGGTGAGGATCCGGCGGAGATGCTGGCGGGGGCGGCTCCCGGTTCGACCGAGGCGGAGCGCTTCGAGGCGCTGGTCGCCGCCGCCGTCGACCTGCCGGCATTCCACGTTCGAACGCTCCTCGACGACGCGGACACCGACTCGCCGGCGGGGCGGGATCGGGCGCTCGACGAGGTCGCGCCGGTCCTGAGCGCGATGAGCGACTCGATCACCCGAGACGAGCTGGAGCGTGAGGTGGCCGAGCGGCTGGCGGCGGATCCCGGGCTGGTGGCGCGCCGGCTCGCCGACGCAGGGAAACGGGCGAAGCGCGTGGTCGCGGCTCCTGCCGCTCCGGTGGTGGATGGCGATCCGGGGCCGGATCGTGGGGGGGCGGCCGTGGAGCCGCCGCGCACCCTCAGCGCCGGCGAGCTGCGCGAGCAGGCGCTTCTTGCCATGTGCATCGCGTCGCCCGCCGATGGGCGCCGCTATCTGGACAAGCTGACGAACGAGCACCTGAGCTCGCCCGCGATGGCGCGGGTGCGCGATTGGCTGGCCGGGCATCTGGATGAGCCGGGGGCGGGGCTCGAGCGCGACGACCACGAGTTGGCGGACATGGTGACGCAGCTCATCGTCCGCTCCCAGCGCGAGCCGGCGAGCCCGGAGGCGATGGAGCTCAATTTTCTCCTGCTGGAGAAGGCGGTGGTTGAGCGGCGCCTTGTAGTGGCAAAGGCGGCCGGTGGGCAGGAACTGGTGGACCTGCAGAAACGGCGCGCCGAGCTGTCCGAGGGCATTGCGCACCACAAGACGGCCGTGCCGAAACCCCGGCCCTGAAGCGAACACACGTTCGTGTTTCCGTCCGGTGTGGGTGGGATCATCGGGGCATGGAACGGATCGAACTCAGGACCTATTTGGAGCAAGGTTTGTCGCTCGAGCAGATCGGTCTGATTGTCGGGCGCCACCTGTCCACCGTGGGTTATTGGGTCGGCAGATTCGGCCTCGAAGCAAACGGTGCCGCCAGGCACACACCAAAGGGCGCAATCGACTACGGGCTCCTAGCGGACCTCGTATCGCGAGGACTCAAGCTGCGTGAGATTGCAACAACCGTTGATCGCAGCATCAGCACGGTCCGGTACTGGCTCCGGAAGTACGAGCTTGACGCCCCACGGGTTGCACGACGGTTCGAGATTACGCGCGCGATCGAGAAGGGCAGGCGGACCCTTATGCGCGAATGTGCGACTCACGGATGGACGATATTCGTGATCGAGAACAGCGGACGCACCCGCTGTCGTCAATGCCGGATGGATCGCGTTTCAGAATGGCGGCGGCGAACAAAGGCGAAGCTTGTTGCGGAAGCCGGAGGCCAGTGCGCGCTTTGCGGATATGACGTGCACCAGGCGGCGCTCCACTTTCACCACTTGGATCCCAAGCAGAAGAAGTTCCAGCTTTCGAACGGCGGGAAAACTCGCTCGATCGACGAACTGCGAAAGGAAGTCGCCAAGTGCGTTCTGTTGTGCGGAAACTGCCACGCGGAAGTGGAGGCGGGCTTTACGCAGCTCTGAAACTCCCCCACCTGGATTTGAACCAGGACGACTTCATTAACAGTGAAGGATGCTGCCGTTACATCATGGGGGATCGAGCGCCTAGGAGCCTAGACGCATTCTGGATTCTAGGAACCCGTCCACCCGAACGTCTCCACGAGCTCAGCTCCTCGCGTCGCCCCGTCGTGGCTCTGGACCCACCGGCCGACCTCCGCCGCACGCCGCGCCATCGACTCGTCGCCCAGCATCCGCCGCACGACCGTCCGCAGCGTCCGCTCCGCGAGCAACCGCCACGGAAGCGCCATTCCGACGCCAGCCCAGCCAACCCGCGCCCCCGTCTCGGCCATGTCGCCAACGGCAGGGCAGCACAGAACCGGCGTCCCCACGCCGAGCGCCCGCGCAACCGTGCCGTGCCCGCCATGGCACACCACAAGATCGGCCGCGGCCATCACCTGCGAGTACCGAAGCCAGCCATAGAGCAGCGCATTCCCCGGTACCTCGATCGCCTCACGAGGCATGTGGCCGTTCGTCGTCGCCACAACCCGTACCGGCTCGTCCGCCAGCGCCGCCAGCGCCGTTCGCACCAGCCGGCACTCCGGATCCTGTGCCGTCGACGCCGCTACCAGGACCAGCGGCCCATCGCCTTCCGGCAGCTCAACATCCGGGTACGGCTGCTCGAACTCCATCGGCCCCGTCACATGCACGTGCTTCGGCCACCGGCGCAGATACTCGAGCTGCGGCATCGTCGCCACGAGCGCCAGCTCGGTGCTCGTGCCGCCATGAAACCGCTCCGTCGGCGCCAGGCCAACCTTCGCCCGTTCCGCGTTCAGATCACCCCGTCCCTGCCTGAGCCCGGCATTCAGCATCGGCAGCGCCAGATCCCATACCGCCCGGCCGACAAACGTCCGCGGCGGGTGCGCTCCGCCAAACGCGAAGAACGGCAGGCCGGCGTCGTGCTCAGGATAGAAGTGGGGGATCAGGGTTGCCCACGGCACCCCATGGCGTTCGGCGGCGAGCGCCGGCGCCAAGGTCAGGATGTCATTGACGACGACATCCGGCCGTACCTCGTCAAACAACGGCGCCAGCGCGACCGCCGCCTCCCCCGCCGTCGGTCCGTCCCCACGCGCCGGCGCAAACACCCGGTACTCCTCGGCGGCGTGAAACTCGATCCCCGCTTCGTCCAGCACCTCGCGCCACTTCTCCCAGGTCTCGAAGACAACCCGATGCCCGCGAGCCCGCAGCGCCCGCGCCAGGGCGATTGCCGGGAACGTATGCCCGGGGTCGCCGAATGCGGCGACCAGGATCGTGAGCCCCTTCGACCGCCTCATCGGGCTCCCCTTTTCGGTAACCGCGCCTGCAATATCGCTGGCGGCCCGTCCCACCGGACCCGCAAACCGCGCCGTTTGCCGCTATCCCTTGCTACGTGCGAACCAAGCGTGAGCGCCCCACCTACGGACTGCGCATGGCCATCGAAGCCCTGCCGGCGGAGACGAAGGAAGCCATGCTGAAGGGCATCGGCGCGAACCGGATCATCGTCGGCGCGTACGTCGATTCCAGCTCCGGAGGCATTTGCCCGATGCTCGCCGCCCACCGCAACGGCGGGCGGACGTGCGTGTCGAGCTTCGCTCGCGCCTGGGACAGCTACACCGGCGCCAAGCGCCCGCGCCGCGCCACCCGCCGCGAGGTCCGGACCCTGAAGGCTTTGCTCGAGTGGTCGCTCGGCACCTCGCCCGACCTCGCTTCCGGATCGCTGGCCGAGGCGGCAGCCCAGATCCGCGCCGAGCGTGAGCAGTTCCGCTGCGCCTCCGACGCTGCCACCCCGGAAGCGGCGACCGCCCCGCGCGAGCCCCGCGACACCGGCGAGCGCAATCGCACTCATGAGCTGCGCCTGCGCCGCGACTGGGCATGGCTGCGCCCGACCAGGCGGCTCGACGAGTACAAGGACCTGCTGGCGGCGGCCGAGGAGCAGCTCTCCGAGCAGCGGGCGGCCGAGCTTCTGGGTGACACGCCTGCCGTTCGCTCGCTGACTAACCCGTAGAGCCTAGACCGCCAGCGCGGCACCGTCGCCTGGCCGCAGGAAGACGATCTCCGGCACCAGGCATGCGCGCGACGTTCGCAGCAGAAACCGCACCGATTCGGCGATGTCCTCCGGCCTGATCATCGCATCGGGCTCGACCGATCCCTTGACGAAGTCCGTCATCGGCGTGTCGACGAATCCAGGACAAAGGGCCGTCACCTGGACGCCGGAGTCCCCGAGCTCGCTCTGCGTCGCCTGGCTGAAACCGATCACCCCGGCCTTCGTCGCCGAATAGATCGACAGCCACCCCTGGCCCGCCTTGCCTGCGACCGACGCCGTGTTCACGATCAGCGCCTTCCCATGCTCCGCGCCGGCCTCCTTCAAGAGCGGCAGGCCCTCACGAGTGGCGACGATCACCGAGCGCAGATTCAAGTTGAGCTGCATGTCGATGCGCTTCGTCGGATACTCCTCGATCGCGCCACCCAGCCCGACTCCCGCATTGTTGACCAGGGCGTCGAGCCGGCCGAAGCGCTCCTTGTGCTCGGCGACCACCCGGACCACCTCTTCCTCCTCGGTGAGCTGCGCTGCGATCGCGTTCACGTCGATCCCGTCCGATCGCAGATCGTCGGCAGCTGCCTCCAGCTTCTCCGGCCGGCGCGCCGCGATCGTCACGCCGTAGCCCTCTTCGCCCAGTGCCCTGGCGATCGCCAGACCGATGCCACTTGACGCCCCCGTAACGAGTGCGGCCCGATCGCTCACTGAAAAGCTCCTCTCAGTATTCCCAGCCGCGCCGACCGCGGACCGGCGTGACCCTATCCGTTAGGGGCAGCTTTACCCGACCCGTCTAGGATCGTGCCTCGTGGTCTCCCTCTGGTCCAACCGACTGACGAGTTCCGCCACCGTCCTCGCGCTCAGCACCGCGGCCCTCGCGTTCAGCGCATGCGGGGGAGACGGCGCCGCCAGCTCCGGGACTGTGCCCGACGCCGCCCCCGAAGCCTCGGCATTCCCCGACGCGGCGGGGACCATTCAGGAGCTGATCGATGAGGTCGGCCCGACGAATCAAATCGTCGCACTTCCCTCCGGCGGGACCTTCACGCCCGGTGACGAGCGCTTTGGGTTCGCCCTCCTGGACGTCGGCGGCGAGCAGATCCTGGACGCCGACGTCGCGATCTACGGCGCCCGCGGCGCATCCGGCAAGGCCGTCGGGCCCTTCCCGGCCAGGCTCGAGGATCTGACGACCGAACCCGAGTTTGTGGCCCAAACCACCGCGCCCGACGACGCCAAGGGCGTCTACGTCTCCGAGTTCCCGTTCGACCAGCCCGGCGAGTGGCGCCTGGCCGCCGTCGTCAAGCAGTCCGACACGCTCGTCGCAACGCCGCTAGCCACCAGCATCATCGTCGCCGAGAACGACCGCATTCCCGCGGTCGGCGAGCAGGCCCCCGCGATTCACACCCCGACGCTGGCCGAGGTTGGCGGCGACATCGAGTCGATCGACACCCGTCTCCCGCCGAGCTCCATGCACGAAGACGACCTCGCGGACGTGCTCGGCAAGGAGCCGGTCGTCCTGCTCTTCGCAACCCCGGCGCTCTGTCAAAGCCGTGTCTGCGGCCCGGTAGTCGACGCTGCCGAGCAGCTGAAGGCCACCCACGGTGACGAGGCCGCGTTCATCCACATGGAGATCTACAAGGACAACGAGCTGGATCCGACCAACCTGCGCCCACAGGTAAACGACTACGGACTGCGCTCCGAGCCGTGGCTCTTCGTGATCGACGAGAACGGTGAGATCGCAACCCGCATCGAGGGTGCCTTCTCCGTGAACGAGCTGAAAGACGCCTTGGAGTCCCTACTCGACTGACCGGGCCGCCGCTTGACCCAGACCAACCCCGAACTGCGATCCGCCGTGGAGCGCATAATCACCTCAGAGTGGTCGGAAACCCGCTTGGGACTGAGGTTGCGCGAGGTTTAGCACGGCAGAAATAACCGCCGATTGCGGCCCTTTAGGGCTTTCGGGCACTGGTGCCCATTGACTCATTCCGGGAGCCTTCGGCTCCAACTTGTCAAGTGTCCACGAAACCGGGTCAGGCCCAGAGGTTCGGGCGACTCTCGGGCGCCCCGGTGCTCAAAGCACGGGCTCAAGCGTTCTCCTCCGACGGCCCCTACTTTCACAGCCCGGCGGCCTCGTAGGCGCCTGTTCTGTCCACGAAGAACTCCGCGCGCGAAATCCTGCTGTCTCGCAGCGTCCAAACGGTGCCGCCCCGGAAGTTAACTTCCTTTTCGGCTCCTGGGAGGCGCCCGAAGTCGCGGACGAGGACAAGCACCTTGTCCCCGGCGTCGATGAGTTCCTCAATTTCGGTGCGGTAGCTCTCCCACGGAGCAAGCCAGTCCAGCCAGCACTCCCGCATTCCGCGAAGCCCCGGCCGGGATTCCTCCGAGAGCGCATGAAAGATGCAGACAAAGTCGTGGGTGAAGGCGGGCTCTGCGGCTGCGGTCATGGCATCAAGCTCGGAGGCGTCGGCCTCGCGTCCAAACAGTTCCACGAGATCTACCTCCGGCGCCGGCTGGAGCTGTCGCACGATCTCCACGTTCTCCTCCGACATCGGCTACTCCGCCAAGCCGGCGGCTTCGAGGGCTTCAGCTCTGCTTTGAAAAAGCTTTCCGCTGACGACTTTGCCGTCGCGAACCTTCCAGAGCGTCGCGCCGGTTGCGCGAACTTCGATCCCGCTGTCGCGCCCTCGTCCCGATATGGATTGCTCGACCAACACGACATTTTGACCGCAGTCCGTCAAGTCACGCCGCTCGACGCCGTATCCGGTGAACGCTTCCGAGACCTGTTCAAACCACTCTCTCACCGTTTCGAACCCCCTAACCACACCCGCATAGGGCGCTATCGACTCAGACCAATCCAGTTCCAGAGCCGGGTCTGCGAGTCGCTTCGCGGCCTCGAAATCCCTCCGATCCCAGAAGGCCTCCAGGAATCCTTGCACCAGCTCCACGTTCTCCTGCGACATCGCTTACTCCGAAAGCCCGGCGGCTTCGAGGGCCTCCGAGAGGTGTTCGTGGAGCGCAACGCGCACGACGCGGCCCTCGCGAAACGACCACAGGTGAGGACCTCGGGCCTCCACGTCGATTCCACTCCCGAGGCCGCGACCCCGGGCACGGATGATCGCGACCACCGCGTCCTTGCTTTCGATGCATTCCTCCAACTCGATGGCGATCGACTCGAACGCGTCCCAGTAGGACTCGAAGAGCTTCTTCAGGCCGTCAAGCCCCGCGTACCTGGCGCGATCAAACCCCATCGAATTCGTCAGGTCCACCTCGAAATCAGGGTGGATCAGTGGAGGCAGAGAGCTCAGGTCCCGGCGATTGAAGGCGTCGTACGCGAACCGCACGATCTCCACATTCTCCTGCGACATCGCCTACTCGCTCAGCCCGGCGGCTTCGAGGGCTTCCGACTCAGTGGTGAACGCCTGCCCGCGAACAGCCTTTCCGTCTCGCAGCGTCCACACGTTCCAGAGGTCCCAGCTGGCCTCCACGCCGCTCTGCTTGCCACGGCCTCGGAACGTTTGGGCGGCTACCACGTGTTCATCGGACGCGACCAGGCCCCGGATCTCAATACGAGGCTGGTCGAACTCACTCCAGAAAAACTCGAGGAACTGTCTCCATCCCTCAGGTCCGCGATACACCCGCTCCATCCCGGGGACACTCCCGGTCGGGATGTACTCGAACTCCGGCGCAATGAGGTTTGCAATCGGTCCTTCAATGTCCCCCTCATTGAACGCCTCGATGGCCTTCCGAAGGATCTCCACGTTCTCCTGCGGCATCACCCACGCAGTATCTCGCGTCGGGCCGGGCTCCGCCGAGCTTGTCTCTTCCGCTGTCCGAGCTAGTGCTTAGGCGTCTGCGTGGGCATGTACCGACTGCCGCCGCACTTGGGGCAAGGGTCTGGGGCCGGCCGGCGTTTTCTGCGACTCGCTGCTTTCCGCTCCGCCGCAGCGGGCGAACCTTCGGCTCGATCGCGAGGGCATCGAGCCGATCTACATCGCCGAACAGCTCGGCCATGAGGATCCTGCCTTCACATTCCGTGCCTATCAGTGGTCCGCGAAGCGTCGCGGCACGCTCAGCGGCGCCTACCTAGAGGCCTATGATCGGGCTCTGGAATGGGCACTAATGAGCACTGGCGCATCTCAATCGGCGCCCAGGGCTCAGCTCGGTTCCTTGGGCAGCGGCAGGAAACCGCATGTTTAAGCCGTAAACGACATCCAGGGCCGGTAGCTCAGCTGGTCAGAGCAGCGGACTCATAATCCGTCGGTCGAAGGTTCGAGTCCTTCCCGGCCCATCACCTCTAAGCCGCACCATCAAGCCAATTCCGCTCGGTAGACCGGAGAGCCCTGGCGGGGGGTGGTAACGAAAGTGGTAACGCGGTGACCGGCGCGTTTAGAGTCCTGGGCTATGCGCTGCCCTCATTGCCCGGATTCCTTCACGCCGCTGTGGACGGAGCTCAATCTTGGGGAAACGTCGGACTCCCAAGGGGCCTGGCGCCTTCGCCATACCGCGTGTCCGAGTTGTGGACGGCTCGTGGCCGAGCTTTACGACCGATGGACGGACCCCGGGAGCGACGTCATCCAGACGAGGAGCTTTCCGGCCTATCCCGCCTTGGTGAGTCGTCGCGTGCCCGAAGGGGTTGATGAGCCCTACGCCGAGGATTTCCGTGAGGCGTCTCTCTGCCTCACGATCAGCCCCAAGGCCAGTGCCGCGTTGAGCCGACGCCTCCTCCAGCACATCCTCCGGGAGAAGGCCGGTGTGAAGCACTCAAACCTGGTGGCGGAGATTGATGAGATTCGCGGGCGCAACGTGCTTCCCGCCGACCTCTCCGACGACCTGGACTCGGTGCGGACGGTCGGCAACTTCGCCGCCCACCCGATCAAGGACAGGGAGACCGAAGCCGTGACCGAGGTTGAGGAGGGAGAGGCGGAGTGGCTCCTCGACCTTCTCGAAGAGCTCCTGGACTTCTACTTTGTGCGGCCGAAGATCAGGGCGCAGAGGCGCGATGCGATGAACGCGAAGCTTGAGGCGGCGAACAAGCCACCACTAGCCGGAACATCCGAGGACGAGGCCCCCGTAGAGAACTCGTAGGGAACTTTCGCCTTCTCACTTTGGAGTGTCGGATGTGCCACTTTGTGGGTGGCAATGACCAAATCCGTCTACATCACCTTCCGGGCCACCCCGGACGAGGCCCGGGCTCTCAAGCATCTAGCGGCCTTCAACGGGCGGTCTCGAAGCGCCGAGCTTCGCCTCTGGATGGCGGAACACTTCGAGAAGGCCCTGCGCGACTACCCCTCGACCGATCGAGAGACGGCGGCCACTACGCCGGAGGTGCGAAGGTGAGCCAACGTAGCTTCGAGCGCCGTCAACGACTTACCCGGCGCCGCCGGATACGGACCCTGCTCCAAGGCCTCGGAGCAGGACGGGGCGTGAAATTGCGGCGCCTCGGCTCGGCCGGCGTGTCGAGCCGCCCGCCGATCCGACCACTTGCCTCCGCTCGAGCCCGCCGGAGTGGGCGCCCTACCCGCCGGAGCTCCTCGAGCTCCCGCGGCGACCCTGACGAACCCGAGCCCCCTCTAGGGGGCCTCACCTTTGAGCTCTTCCACGAGCTCACCCCGGGGCTTCCCGGTCACGAGCGCCTCGAGCTCTTCGAGGCCCTGCCGGCGCCCGAGCAGGAGCCCGCGTGGCGGAACCTGGCCCGCCAGGAGGAGCTCCGATGAGCCTCGAGCTCGAGCTCTACCTCAACGCCCTCTTCGGAGCCGAGCCCGCCGGCGCTCTGATCGAGGTGCGCCACAAGCTCCCTGGCGGTGGGATGGCCCAGGACTTCTTTGAGGTTGGCCAGGTTCACCGAGCAGCCGAGCGCATCCTCGAGCTCGGCCAGGTCACGGACACCTATGTCGGCGTGGCGCCCCGGGCCCGGCGGTGTGGAAAGAAGGACGCCGTGGAGCGGGTCCACGTTCTTTGGGCCGACTGTGACGGTGCCGAGGCGGTGGCGGCGCTCGAGAGCTTCGAGCCCGGGCCGGCCATCATCATCGGCTCGGGCTCTGGTCCCAACGTCCACGCCTACTGGCCTCTTTTCACCCCCCTGGATGCTCCCGCCGCCGAGCGGGCCAACCGCCGCCTGGCGTACCGCCTCGGCTCGGACCCCCAGGTGGCGGACGCCGGCCGCATCCTGCGACCACCCGGGACCCTCAACCACAAGCCCGAGCTCGGCTTCCCGGCCACGGTCAGCGCCAGGAAGCTCGAGGTGGAGGTCTACGAGGCCGCCGAGGTCATCGGCCACCTGCCCGATCCTCCTGAGGTCCAAAGAGCTCAACCGGCCCCGCCGCGGGTCTCGGGCGACGACCCGCTCCTCAACTTGCCGCCGGCGCTCTACGTCGAGCGCCTGGCCGGCCTGGTCCCTGGTCGAGACGGGAAGGTCACTTGCCCCTTCCACGATGACCGAACCCCAAGCCTCCACGTTTACGAGGACCCTGAGAAGGGATGGGTGTGCTTCGGATGCGGCCGCGCCGGGACCATCTACGACTTCGCCGCGGGTGTTTGGGGAGCTCCTTCCAAGCTCCGCGGCGGAGACTTTTTGGAGGTCCGCCGGCGTCTCCTGGAGGTGTTTGCGTGAGCGCCTCGGCCGAAACCCCCCCCGAGATAAAGGCCGCCCTGGGGCTCGAGCGGGAGTGTGCGGCCCTGCCGAGCACCGACCTCGGTAACGCCGAGCGGCTTGTGGCCCGTCACGGCCGGGACCTCCTCTACGCCCCTGGCATCGGTTGGCACTACTGGGACGACCGGCGGTGGGCGACCGACCGCACCGGAGAGGTGGAGCGCCGGATGGTCTCAACCGTCCGAGCGATCTACCGAGAGGCCGGCGGGCTCGAGGATGATGAGCGCCGCGGAAAGCTCGGGAAGTGGGCTCACGCCTCGGAGTCTGAGGCTCGGCTACGAGCCGCCGTCTCTTTGGCCCGCCACAAGGTAGAGGTGGTGGTGGAGTCCGAGCGCCTGGACGCCGACCCCTGGCTCCTCAACGTGGCCAACGGCACCCTGGACCTGCGCACCGGTGAGCTCCGGGACCACCGCCGAGAGGATCGGCTCACCAAACTGGCCCCGGTCACCTTCGAGCCCGATGCCGAGGGCGCCGAGTGGGACGCCTTCCTCGAGCACCTGACCGGGGGAGACCCGGAGCTCGGTGCCTTCCTCCAACGTGCCGCCGGCTACACCCTGACCGGGGATACCTCTGAGGAGCGCCTGTTTTTTTGCCACGGGCCCGCCGCCACCGGCAAGACCACCTACACCGAGGCTCTCAAGGGGATGCTCGGGGACTACGGCTCGATGACCGACTTCGAGACCTTCCTGGCCCGACGCGGAGACGCCGGCGTACGGAATGACATCGCCCGCCTGGTCGGCTCCCGCCTGGTCCTCGGAGTGGAGGTGGAGGAGGGCCGCAAACTGGCGGAGGGTCTCATCAAGCAGCTAACGGGCGGAGACACCATCGCCGCTCGGCACCTCTACCGCGACTTCTTTGAGTTCACGCCTCAATTCAAGCTCTGGTTGGCCGCCAATCACCGGCCGCGGGTGAGCTCCGAGGACGATGCGATCTGGAGGCGGATTCTCCAGGTGCCCTTCACCGAGGTTGTGGCGCCGGCGGATCGAGACCCGGAACTCAAGAAGAGGCTCAACTCCGATGCCGGCCGCTCGGCCATCCTGGCCTGGGCGGTGGAGGGGTGCCTGGCCTGGCAACGCAACGGCCTGGGAGTCCCCGAGCGGGTCAGCGCCTACACCGAGGAGTACCGCCAGGAGAACGATCCCCTGGCCGAGTGGCTCGAGGACCGGTGTGTGCGGGAGCCATCCGCCTTCGCCACCTCAGCGGAGCTCTACAAGAGCTATGAGGAGTGGGCCCAGGACACCGGCGTCCGGCATCCGATCACCTCTACGGCCCTGGGGAAGGCCCTGGCCTCCCGAGGCTTCGAGAAGGCTCGGGACAGGAGCCGGAGAGGGTGGCGGGGACTCGTCCCAGGCACGAGCGGTGACGGGAGTGACGGGTTTGAGGCCACTTTCGGTAAACCCCCTAGGGAACCCCTAAGAACACAACAAAAACAGAAAACGCGTCACAACCCGTCACCCGTCACCGCGGATGGGGGTGTGTGGTGAAGTCTCGCCCGGCGGACCCATCTCTGGCCGCTCGAGCCCGGATTCACACGAGCCCGGACGAGCTTTTCGCTCCCTTGGTGGAGCTCCTGGCCGAGAGCGTGGCCGCCCGGGTCACCGAGCTCCTCGAGCTCCCGGCCCAGGCCGAGCCCTATCTCACTCGGGAGGAGGCCGCGCTCTACATCGGCGCCACGCCCAAGCGCATCTCCGACCTCCGCCGAGAGGGAGCCATCCGCACCGTGAAGGACGGCTCCCGCCTCCTGACCAAGCGGTCCTGGCTAGACGCCTACCTCGAGGGGAAGGACGAGGCGTGAGTTACCACCCTCGTTACCACCCGCTCGAGAACCGCTTGGACAAGCGCCTTCCGAGCCGACCCACGATGTCTAAATCCGGTGCTCCGATATGCCCCTGAGCCGGAACCCCGAGGCGCGGCGCCGCCAATTGGCAAACCTGGTCAACGCGCCGGCCGCTCCACCTGGCAATCAGCGCCGGCGCGACCACGGCGGCTACGCCCAAGTGGCGCTCGAGCGGCTCAAGGGTAAGGCCCAGGTGGTCTACGAAGCCCTGGCCGCCGATGCTCCCCTCCGAGCCCCAGGTGGGGAGCTCCCGCCGGCCGACCACGCCCAGGTCTGCCTCCTGGCCGAGTGCCTCTGCCGGCTCGAGGATGTGGGCGCCAACATCCGGGACTTCGGGCTCTTCGAGCGGAAGGGGGGTGGCATCCGGCCGGCGGTGGACCTCGAGCGCCGGCTCCGCCAGGAGGCCGCGGACTACCTCGACGCGCTCGGGATGACCCCCCGGAGCCGGGCCAAGCTCGGGGTGGACCTGGCCCGCACCGTGGACCTGGCGACCGCGATGAGCGAACCCAACCCCGAGCGCCGCCAGGAGCTCCTCGAGCAGGCGGGGCTCACCGTGGAGGCGGGCGATGACTGACCCCGCCCAGGACCTCGAGACCTTCGCTCGGCGGGTCCTCCACCTCAACCTCTGGCCGCACCAAGTGGAGGCCGCCGAGACCGAGGCCTTCATCACCGTCATCGCCAAGGCCCGCCGCACCGGGGGGACCACCCTGGCCGAGGCCCTGGCGACCTACACCGCCTTTCGGGAGCGCGGGGTGAAGGTCCTGATCCTCTCGGCAACCCAGGACGCCGCCCGCCGGCTCACCGAGTCCATCGGTCAGCGCCTCACCCGCTCGAGGCTCACCCGGGACGCCGTGGTGGATGACTACGCCACCCGCATCCGGCTCACCAACGGCTCGGAGATCATCTCCCTGCCGGCCTCTCAGCGCCAGGTCCGCGGCTACGGGGAAGGGGTGCGCCTGGTCATCCTGGACGAGGCCGGGTTTATGCCTGAGGAGCTCTGGCGGGCCGCCCACTACACCGCCTTGGACGAGCGCCCACGCTCGAGGGTGCTGATGCTCGGCTCTCCCTGGGGTGGCTTCGACCACTTCTTTCGCAGGGCCTTCGAGGAGGGGCAGGACGCCGACCCCGACCACACCTCTTTTCAATGGCGGGCCGAGGTCAACCCCAAGCTCGACCAGGCCTATCTCGAGCGGATGCGCCACCGGGTCTCACCGGCCGAGTACGCCTCCGAGGTCCTCGGGGAGTGGTCGGATGCGGCCGGCTCCCTCTTCTCCCACGATCTGCTCGAGCGGAACACCGCCGATGTGGAGCTCCCGCCCTTGGTGGGCCTGGGGCCGCCGGCCAGGCTCCTCCTCGGAGTGGATTGGGGGGTGAGCTTCGACCGCTCTGCGGCGGTGGCCATCGGCCGCCTCCCGGTGGCTCACCTCAACCCACACCGTCCCCCGCGGCCGATCTTCGGAGTGGCCGCGGTGAAGGTGTGGGCCGCCGGCGCCGAGCTCTCGAAGGTGGTCTCCGAGGTGGTGGACTCGCCGTCCCCCTGGTGGGTTGTCTCCCCGGAGGAGACCGGCGTGGGGGCCGGGCCTTCCCAGGACCTCTTGCGGCGCCTTGCCGAAAAGCCCGAGTCCACCATCACCCGCAACCCGGTTCCGACCACCGCGGCGCGAAAGACCGAGGCCTATGGGCGCCTGCTCTACCTCCTCGAGGAGGGACGCCTCGTGTTGCCCCGCCATCCCGACCTCCTGCGCCAATTGGCCGGCCTTCGCTTCGAGCAGGGGGAGCGGGGCTTCTTGCGCATCGGAGCCGACGATCCGTCCACGCACGATGACGTTGCCGACGCGCTGATGCTGTCTACGGCTCCCTGGGCCAGGGACGGTCAAGCCCATTGCCTCCTCACCGACCTGGCCGCCCGAACCGATCCCGATGTGTCCGTCCCCGTTGACGGTGAGACCGTCGAGACCGGCGGCGGGCTCGTGGTCCACCGCCATCCCTGGCTCCAGAGCGTCTCCGGCTCCGAGCTCACCCGTCCGCTCAAAGGGGCAACCACATCTGAACCGCAAAACCCAATCCTCGAAAGGGCCAGAAAGCACCTGGCCCGCCGCCACCTGGAGGTGCGCAGTTGACCGACGAAAAGACAAAGCAAGGACTCGGGGAGGACCTCCTCAAGGCCCTCCAGGGAGGTCCACGCCAGGCCGGTGTACGCCGAGACCTCCCGCGGCTCCTAGACGCCGCCCTGGCTACCAAGCAACCCGAACCCAAGGAGACCGACGATGAACGCGACTAAGAAACTGGCGACCCTCGAGCGAAAGCTCACCGAGCGTCGGCACGAAGCCCGAGAGCTCCAAGCCCGCCAGGGCGCCGCCAACGTGGCGCTCAAGCAGGCCACCGAGGCGCTCACCGAGCACTTCTCAACCGAGGACCACGACCCCAACCCGCGGGAGCTCCACTCGAAGCTCACCCGGGCCCGCACGAAAGCGGAGGAGCCCTGGCCGCAGCGCATCGCCGGCGCCCAACGCCGAGCCGACCGCGCCGAGGCCGAGCGCAACGAATACATCCGAGAGCACCTCGGGGAGCTCCTGGACGAGATAGAGCCCCAGGCTGTCACCGTGGCCGAGACGGTGCTCGAGCGCACCTCCGAGCTCCTGGCGGCGATGGATGCCTATGGGGAGGTGGAGCGGCGCGTGATCGCCCTCACCGCCCCGGTTCCCGGTGTAACCGGTCAGGACATCCCCTATCCGCCGTTTGACGGGGTGCGCTCTGAGCTCCGGCGTCTGGTCGAAGCCGGCGTGGGCGCCCCTCTCCCGCGGACCCTCTACGCGGCCGACACCACACTCCTCACCTCGGCGGAGGAGTGACGGTGGGCTCGTCCACGATGATCCGGTCGGTGGCGCCGCGGCTAATGGCGATGAAGTGGCGGGCAGCGTAGATGGAGTCCTCAAAAAAGGCCTCGGCCACGAGCCGCTCGAGCTCGGCCTCGTCCCCGCCGGCCTTCTCCTCCAAAATCTCCAGGATTCCGCGCTCCGCGGTGGGCTCAGACATCGGGCTCCCGCCGGGCCTTGGTGATGATCTGCTGGACCCGGCCGCGGGTGAGGCCCAGGGCCTCGGCCACCTGGGCCCGGCTCAGGCCGGCCTCGGAGGCTCGGAGGATGGCCTCGTGGCGGCGCCGGGTGGCCCGCTCGAGCTCCTCGGCCGCCTCTCTCAGTTCCTTGCGGTGGTCCATCGGTTGTTTAGTGTACTATCCATCACTCAACGTCAATGCCCCGGCGGTGCTAGATACACCCCGGGGCCGGCCCCGGAGGTATTAGCTCCGGCGCGTGCCCAGGGTAACCCCCGCGGGCTTCCCGCCGTCTACGCCCCTAGGCCTCGAGCAGAGGAGAACTAGATGGCAGCGAAGCGGATACCGATTGAGGGCCAGAGCGGATACTTCCAACGCGGAAGCCGGGTGACGTTCGCCTACCGAGACGCCTCGGGAAAGCAGCGATGGGCGACGGCCCGCAATCTCACCGAGGCGAAGCGAAAGCGCCGCTCCCTGGAGACCGACCGAGACCGGGGTGAGCTCCACCTCCAGAGCCGGCGCCCCTTTCGTGGCTACGCCGAGGAGTGGATCGAGAGCTACCAGGGGTTGCGCCGCTCCACGCGGGATGACTACCGGCGCCGCCTCGAGGCCTACGCCTACCCCTTCTTTGGCCGGCGCTCCCTGGCCGAGATAGACGGTCCGGCCCTGCGCAAGTTCGTGGCTTGGCTTTGTGACGAGCAGGCCCAGGAGCGCCGCCTATCGGACTCGACCATCCGCAACATCGTGGCCCCGGTGCGCTCCTGCCTGGGAACCGCGGTGGAGGACGAGCTCATCCGCAGGGCGCCGGCGGTGAAGTTGCCGCGGCGCTCCCGGGTGGTCTCTGAGGAGCCCGATGAGGTCCGGGTATTCACGGCCGAGCAGTTGGCACTCATCCTCGAGCTCGTCCACCCTGAGCACCGCCTGCTCTTCCACCTCCTGGCCTCCACCGGCCTACGGGTCTCCGAGCTCTTCGGCCTTAGCCGCCAACACCTCCACCTCAACGGCTCGGCGCCGCACCTCAAGGTCCGCCGAGCTTGGGTCCGTGGGCGATGGGAGGACCCCAAGAGCCGTTTCGGGCGCCGTGACGTTCCGCTTGGGCCGGGGCTTGTGGCGGAACTCCGAGCTCACCTGGCGGCCACCGAGAGCGGGGAGGAGGCCATCCTCTTTCCCTCGAGCGTGGGGACGCCGCTCCACTACTCGAATATGCGCCGCCGGCACCTGATCCCGGTGGTGGAGGAGGTGGGAGCTCCCTGGGCGGGCTTTCACACCTTCCGCCACACCTGCGCCTCAATGCTCTTCGCTCAGGGTAAGAACGCGGTCCAGGTCCAGCGGTGGCTTGGCCATCACTCGGCCTCATTCACCTTGGACACCTACATCCACCTGCTCGATGGGGACCTCGGAGAGCCTCTAACCCTGCCGGCGGCCTCACCGCTCGAGGTGGTAACCGAGGTGGTAACGGAACCGGTGGGAACCCGGCGACACCGGGCGGTAGCGATTAGCTCACCCAGGCGGTAGAGCTACACCTGGCGACACCCCACGGCACCCCCGACCAATTCTCATAATCCGTCGGTCGGTGGTTCGAATCCACCCCGGCCCATTCGAAAAGCCCCTTTAGCAAGCGGGCCGAATGCTCGGGAAGCGCTCGATCTCGCCGATCTCGGCGGCGATCGTGAACGCCAAGACCCAGCCGATCCCGGGCACGCTGCGAAGCAGCGGGATATAGGGGTGGTCAGCGTGGCCTTCACGCAGGCGGCGGTTGACTTCTGCGATCTGGCGCTCGAGCTCGTCGATCAACTCGATCGAGGCGGTCACGTTTCCGCGCCAGGGCTCGGGGACGTCGAGTCGCTGGAGGAGCGCTCTGCCCTCGACCCCGAACAGGTCTGTGACCGGGCACGGCCGGCCGAAGTTGATCAGGGTCGAGTGGATCCGGTTCTTAGCGCCGACTTGTGCTTGACCAGGTGCATCCGGAAGCGGGCCAACTCGCGCTCCTCGCGGATCCCCGGATCGGGCAGCCAGATCGCCGGGACCAGGTCGCGTTGCGAGAGCACCGCCAAGACCATCGAGTCGATCTTGTCGGTCTTGCAGGCAAGGGGAGCGAGGCCCTTGACCTTCTGGGCGTCGGCGATCTCGACCGACCAGCCCTCCGCTTCGAGCGTGTCGTGGACGATCCGGGCCCCGGTCATCGACTCGATCACGGCGCAGACCGGCTCGCGGTGGACCTCCTCGATCCGGTGCGCGAGCGTCCTCAGTGATTCGACGTCGGGCGGGACGGCGAGCTGATCGAGCTGCTCCCCGTCGTCGCCCAACATGCAGACGTCAACTTTCTTTCGGCTTAGGTCGAGTCCAGCGTGCAACATGTGAAGTGGGCCTCCTTGGTGGTCCTTGGTTGGTGGACACAACTGAGCGTCTCACCAACGGGGGCCCTTCTTCATGGCAGTCCGAAGCGGCTAACCGTCGGCTACGACGGCCGATCCGCTGAACAGGCAATCGGCTTGACTTGAGCTGTGGTCGGCGACGAAGTCGATCGTGATCTGGCCGCCTGTCGCGCTTACGTACGTGAGCTTGCCGGTGGCCTGATCCACCCCGGTTCCCAGGAAGTCATAGGGACCGAAATCCCGGTCGAAGTCATCCATCACGAAGCGGTAGCCACCTGTTGGCCCGCCGTCAGTCTCAAACTCCGACGCGATCCACGCGTCATCCGTCGCCGTTGAGACCGCCACGGACAAGAGCGGATCACCATCATTGTCGCGGCAGCGCGCTTCGATCGTGAGGTCACCGGTGGACAGGATCTCCTCAGTGCTGCTGCCGATGTCTGCGCTGAATCTGGCGAGCTGCGGGCCACCGTCCTCCGATTCGCCGCCGCCGCATGCACCAATAACCAGCGCGAGGCTCAGCAGGCAGGCAAGGAATTGACTTTGCATAAACCGAGCTTCCACTATGCGGCGAGGACATGCAACCACGTCACACCCATTACGGGTGTCGAACATGGGCAGGTCCTTCGACTGCGTGGCCACCCGCTCTCCATGCTAAGCGAGTGTTGCGTAGCGATATCTACCGCTTGACCGTCACCCGCAGGAAGGTCGCCGGGATGGAGGTGGCGTCATCGCTCGTGTTCTGTTCGTTGAATAGGGCGTCCAGCTCGGCCTGGAGGTCAGCCTCGCGGCCGTTCGCTGCCGCTGCCTCGAACGCGTTCATGGTCGGCCCGTAGTAGCTCCTGAACGTGGCGACCAGCTCCGACGGCGGACCGGGGTAGTTGAAGGTGTAGGTGTCGTTCTCGAAAGAGATCCCCTCCGCGGGGATTCCCGCTGCCGTGAACCGCTCGATCACGTTGTCCTCCACGCCCCAGGTCATCGGGCTGACGAAGCCCTCCGGAGGCGGGGGCGAGTAGGAGGAGCTGATCCTCAGGATCTGTGCCACCAAGGTCGGATCGTTCGGGATCCAGTTCCCCATGACGATCCGGCCACCGGGCTTGGTTACCCGGACCATCTCCTTGGCGACATCGGACGGGTTGGGAGCGAACATCGCCCCGAAGATGCTGATCACGAGGTCGAAGCGCTGGTCATCGAGCTCGGACAGATCCGATGCGTCGCCCTCCTGAAACTTGCAGTTGGTCAGACCGAGCTCCTGGACACGTGCGTTGCCCGCCGCAACCAGGTTGCTGGCGATGTCGACACCCAGAACCTCGGCCCCCAGCTGAGCCGCTGGCAACGCCGTGGTCCCGTCGCCGCAACCGAGGTCCAGCACCTGGAGCCCGTCGCTGATGCCCAACTTTCCGACGAGCGCCTCGCCGCTCTCTCGCATGCTCTCCGCGATGCGGGTGAAGTCGCCCTTTTCCCACAATGCCTTGTTCGCAGTCATCGGCTTTCCTCTCTTGCCTTCTCTGGTAACGGCTGGGTCTCATCACTTCGACGACCGTACGTCCCAGCTCATGCCTTAGCAACGGCGCAATTGCCGTATTTCTGCGAGTGGCTTGCCGTGGCTTCGGTCGCAAGCCCGGGTGGCAGCTATCCGCGCGGCTGCGCGAGCTCGATCAGGCCGAGCTCGGCGGCACGTCGCGTCGCCTCGGTCCGCGAGCGACAGCCGAGCTTGCTGAGCATGTTGCGAACGTGCATGTCGATCGTGCGCGAGCTGAGGATGAGCTCGTGGGCGATCTCACGGTTCGTGCGCCCGACCGAGACGAGGCGCAACACCTCGAGCTCGCGGCGGGTCAACCCCTCATTCTCGAGCAGGGCGGCGGCGCGGCGACCGAGGCGCCTTTCCACGGGCTCGCCGAGCGCGTGCAGCTCGGCGGCCGCGCGGCGGGCGAGGGGCTTGGCGC
>JALZKA010000083.1:8391-9573 GCA_030859475.1 Actinomycetota bacterium | reverse complement strand
TGCTCAGGAGCGATCTCGTAGCCCTTGACGATGTGCTCGTAGGGGACTTCCTCCCCGTCCGCCTCCGCGACCCGCTTGTGGCGGATTCGGGAGCCGTCCGAGTCGCGGATCTCACGGAACGAGACCGACTTCTTCGAAACGGCGGAATAGAGCTTCACGGGCACGTTCAGGAGCCCGAAAGAGATTGAGCCTGTCCAGATAGCGCGGGGCATAACGAGGGACCTAGTCTTTCGAGGTTACCCCTCCATCTCCGGCGGAGAATCCCGGGCGAACGGGATCTTGCGCCGGCGCACGGTCCATTACTCGCCCTCGCGGACCACCTCGCCGGGCGGCTTGTCGTCGCGCAGCCCCTTGAACGACGGCTGGCGGAGGGTGCCCTCACGTGTCCACTCCGTGAACTCGAACTCTCCCACCAGCAGGGGATCGACCCAGACCGGCCCGGCGCCACGCTCGCGAGCCCTGGCCCGGTACTTCACACGGGGGTCCTCGCCGAGCTCGAACGGGGATTCGTCGCGGCTCAGCGGCCCCAGCAGGCGGATCAGCCTGTCGAGCATCTCGTCGGTGAACCCGGTACCGACGCCCCCGGCGTAAACCAGGCGCTGGGGGCGATTCATTTTCCGTGCCTCCTCCGGCGTCGCGTCCCAATAGCCCACCAACAGCGAGCCGACTGTCCCGCGCCGTCCGCCGTCACCCGGCATGTAAGCGCCGATCACGAGCTCCTGACCGAGACGGGCTCGGATCTTCACCCAGTCGGAGCTTCGCTTGCCCGGTCGATAGGTGCTTTCGAGCCGCTTCGCGACGATGCCCTCCAGCCCGCGGGCGCGGGCGGCCGCCAGGAACTCGGCCCCCGGCCCGGGATGATGCGCGGGCATCCGCCAAACCCCGTCGGTAGCCCCGTCGAGACCCAGGTCAGCGAGCATCTCGCGGCGCGCCTCGTACGGCAGCTGGATCACGGATCGACCGTCAAGCTCCAGCAGGTCGAAGGCAACGTAGGTGACGGGGACCTCTTTCGACCGGCGCTCGATCGCCTCCGCCCGCGAGAGGCCCATCCGCCGTTGCAATGCCTGGAAGCTTGGCTTGCCCCGAGCATCGAGCGCGACGACCTCGCCGTCCAACAGCATCGATCGTCCCTCCAGCGCTGAGATCGTGGCGGTCAGCTCCGGGTAGCGCCCACTCGCGTCC
>JALZKA010000083.1:0-8381 GCA_030859475.1 Actinomycetota bacterium | reverse complement strand
AACCTCGGCCAGCGCCCGCACCCCGTCCCACTTGATCTCGAAGGCCCAGCCCGCGCTCACCGGCGGGAAAGCTGCGGGCGTTGCCAGCATCGGCTCGACGGGGCGGGGGAGGACGGACGTCACACGACGAATTATGCGGGCAGCCGTGAACCATCCGGGTGACGGGCCGCCGCAGGTCCCGGCGCGGCCCGATAATCCCCCAATGCTGTTCGAGCTCGACGCGGTGACCCTCGACCGGGACGGTAAGCGAGTGCTGGATGAGCTCCAGGCCGGCGTCCGCGAGGGTGCATCCTGCCTGGTCGGACCGTCGGGCTCGGGCAAGTCGACGATCCTCCGCCTGCTCAACCGGCTCGCCGACCCGGATCGGGGCGAGGTGACCTATCGCGGAAGGGACGTTCGCGCGCGCGACCCGCGCGAGCTGCGGCGCGCGGTGTGCCTGGTGCCGCAGCTGCCGGCGCTGGTCGACGGGAGCGTGGCGCACAACATCGAGTTCGCGGCCTCGTTCGGCGGCGTCGAGCCGGACGTGCCGGAAGTCCTGCGACTCAGCGGCCTTGACCCGGAATTCTCGGGCCGCGATGCGCGGCGACTCTCGGTCGGGGAGCAGCAGCGTGTGATGCTGGCCCGGGCGCTCGCGCTCGAGCCTGACGTCCTGCTGCTGGATGAGCCGACGTCGGCTCTTGACGAGGGTGCCCGCGACGTCATCGAAAGCGCGCTCGCCGACTTGCGCCGACGCCTGGATATCTCGACCGTCGTGGTCACTCATGATCCCGCCCAGGCCCGCCGCCTCGCCGACTGGGTCGTCCGCGTCGACGGGGGCCGCGCTGTCGCCCAGGGGACGGTGGCGGAGGTGCTGGGAGCGTGACGCCGGCGATCGAGGTCTCCCTGGCCGAGGTCGCGGCCAGCCTGGCGCTGATCGCCGTGGCGATCGCAGTCTCGCGCTGGCGCCGGGCCGAGCTTGAGGCGGACATCGGCGTCGCGGTGGTGCGATCGATGCTCCAGCTGTTCGCGATCGGGTACGTGATCCAGGCGATCTTCGACCGGGACAGCCTCTGGCTGGTCGCCGCGCTGATCGTCGTGATGGTTGCCTTCGGCGCCTACACGGCTCGCTCCCGGGCGGCAAATGTGCCGGGCGCGCTTGTCCCGCTCGTGGTTGCGTTGGGCCTTGCCGCCCTGGCCACGCTTGGATTGGTGATGGCCCTGGGGATCTTCGAGCCAGAGCCCCGGTACCTGGTCCCGGTCGGCGGGATGGTGATCGGCAACTCGATGACGGCCGCGGCCGTGGCGCTCAACCGCCTCGGCGACGACGTGCGGGAGTCAGCACGCCAGATCGAGGCCACGCTGGCCCTTGGCGCGAGCGGCAGCGAGGCGGTCGCACCGATCGTCCGGCGGAGCGTCCGCTCCGGCATGATCGCTCTCGTCGACTCGACCAAGACAACGGGGCTGATCTTCTTTCCCGGCACGATGGTCGGCATGCTCCTGGCGGGCGCCGATCCCACCGACGCCGTCCGCCTCCAGCTGATCCTGCTCTGGGTGCTGCTCGGCAGCGTCGCGATCTCGTCGCTGACCGCAACCGGGCTCGCGCACCGCAACTTCTTCACCGACGCGCACCAGCTCAAGGACCTGAGGGACCCATGACGCGGACCCAGCGGCTGACCCTGATCGCCGCGATCATGGGATCGACGGTCGTCTTCCTCGATTCCACCGTGGTCAACGTCGCGCTGCCGGCGCTCTCGGCCGACCTCGACGCCGGCCTCTCCGGCCAGCAGTGGGTCGTGGAGGCCTACCTGCTCGCCCTGGTCGCGCTGCTCTTGGTCGGCGGGATGCTGGGCGACCAGTACGGGCGCCGGAAGATGTTTCTGTTCGGCCTGGTGGGTTTCGCCGTCACGTCAGCCCTGTGCGCGATCGCACCGTCTGATGAGTTCCTGATCATCGCCCGCGGCTTGCAGGGGATCGCGGGCGCGCTCCTCGTGCCCGGCTCGCTGGCGCTGGTCGCCTCGGCATTCAGCGGAGCCGCTCGCGGAGCGGCGGTGGGGAGCTGGACCGCCTGGACGGGCATCGCCACGGTGGTCGGCCCGGCGGGCGGCGGGCTGTTGGTCGACGAGCTGGACTGGCGCTGGATCTTCTGGATCAACCTGCCGTTGATCGCGGCGACGATCTGGCTGACCCTGGAAGCGGTCGAGGAGAGCCGCGACCCGGAGTCGGTTCCAGGCATCGACTGGACCGGCATCGGCCTGTCCGCGCTGGGGCTCGGCGGGCCGGTCTTCGCCCTGATCGAGCAGCCGCACTACGGCTGGGGAGATCCCCGCGTCTGGGTGCCCCTCGCGTCAGGGGTTGTCCTGTTCGCCCTGTTCCTTTGGCACGAGGCGACGACAAGGCACCCGATGCTCGACCTCTCCCTGTTTCGGATCCGCAACTTCTGGGTGACGAACCTGGTCACCCTGGAGGTCTACGCCGGGCTCATCGGGGGACTCTTCTTCGTCACGCTGTTCCTCCAGCAGACGGCGGGCTATTCGGCGCTCCAAGCTGGCCTCGCTACCACGCCGATCTCCGTCATCCTCTTCGTCCTCTCGTCACGCTTCGGCCGGATCGCCTCCGGCACCGGCCCGCGCCTGTTGATGTGCGTGGGGCCGGTAGTCGGTGGCATCGGGATGCTGATGATGCTGCGGATCGGCGCCAACCCGAGCTACGCAGGCGACGTGCTCCCGGCCGTCGCGGTCTTCGGGCTGGGCCTCGCCGCGACGGTTGCGCCCCTGACGGCGACGGTGCTGGACTCGGTAGCGGAGCGCCACGCGGGCATCGCCTCGGGGGTCAACAACGGGGTATCCCGGGTCGCTGGCCTGCTGGCGATAGCGATCCTTGGCGCGGTGATCTCCGCGGCGTTCGTCACGGAGCTCGACGAGTCCCTCCCGGCGTCCTCGCTTACGCCCGCCGGAGCGGTAGCGGTCGAAGAAGTCCGCGACCTCCCGCTGGGCTCGGCGGGCACAGCAGAGCTCCCGGAAACCGAGGCGAACCGGATCGCGGCCTCTGTAAGCGAGGCGTCAACCGGGGCGTTTCACCTGGCGGTCGGGATCGCCGGCGCCCTGATGATCGCGGGCGGCATCGCGGCCGGGATCGGCGTTCAGAACCCGGCTCGCCGCGGCGAGCACCTGGCGCCGCTCGCCGCGACCGCGGGCGATTGCGGCCATCAGGCACGGGCTGAGGAGCCGGTCCCACTAGATTCCGCCGCGTGACTCCCAGCACCCGGATCTTCAGCGGCATCCAGCCCACGGGGCGCAAGCACCTGGGCAACTACATGGGGGCGATCCGTCACTACGTCGAGGGGCAAGAGCGGGCTGGCGCGGGGGAGGCGTTTTACTGCATCGTCGACCTGCATGCGATTTCCGTGGCGTATGAGCCGACCGAGTTGCGCGAGCGGCTCTATGACACGGCAGCCGTCCTGTTCGCCGCGGGAATCGACCCGGAGCGGGCGATCCTCTTCCGGCAGTCGGACGTGCATGAGCACACCGAGCTCTGCTGGTTGCTTTCGGCTGTCACCGCGCACGGTGATCTGAACCGGATGCACCAGTTCAAGGAGAAGTCGGCGAAGCAGCGCGAGCTCGTCTCGGCCGCCCTGTTCGCATACCCGGTCCTGCAGGCGGCCGACGTGCTCGCATATCGAGCGAACGAGGTCCCGGTTGGCGCTGACCAGCGCCAGCATGTCGAGCTGATGCGTGAGATCGCCCGGCGGTTCAACGAGCGCTTCGCTCCCGGCAGCACGATCCTGGTCGAGCCCGACCATCGCATCCCGGAGGTCGGGGCGCGGATCATGGATCTTCAAGATCCGACTCGGAAGATGTCGACCACGAGCGGCAGCGATCGAGGCACGGTTTACGTGCTGGACGAGCCCGGCGAGATCGCGAGGAAGATCCGCAGCGCTGTGACCGATTCGGGCGAGGAGGTCCGCCGGGGCGAAGGCAAGGAGGGGATCGCGAACCTCATCGAGATCCTGGCTGTCGTCCGCGGCCAGGCTCCGGATCAGGTGGAGGCGGAGTACGCGAATTCGCGCTACGGCGACTTCAAGGGTGCCGTCGCCGACGCGGTCGCCGACTACCTGGCGCCCCTCCAGGCGCGCTACGGTGAGTTGCGCGGCGACGAAGCGGAGCTCGAGCGGATGCTCGCCCAGGGCGCCGACCGGGCGCGGGCGATTGCCTCCGAGACGCTTGTCGACGTGCGCGCGGCGATGGGCGTCGGCGCCGCAGCCTGATCGCCGCCGCGGCGGTTGGCCTAATCCTCCTCGCGCACCTGCCCGTAGTTGATCGAGGCCACGATCAGGACGCCGCCGAGGACGTTGCCGAGCGTGGTGGTCGCCAGCCATCCCAGGAGCTCACCGACTCCAAGCTCACCATCGAGCATCGCGGAGAAGCCGCTTACCGTGGTCGCGATGCAGTGGTCGAACGTGCCGAGGGAAACGAGGAACGCGAGGATCCAGATCACGGCGATCCTGCCGGTGACTGTGTCCACTGCCTCAACCAGCCATGCGATCAGGGCCAGCAGGAATCCGGTGACGACGGCGCTCCAGAAAGTGTCCGCGAATGAGCCGCCGGTGTAGTCGACGCCGGTTGCGACGAGCTCTGCCTGGACAGGCTCGGCCAGTGCGCCGGTCAAAACTGCGAGCATCGCGAAGAGGAGCGCCCCCGCGAGATTGGTGGTGTAGACGATCGCCCAGAGCAGGCCGGTGCGGTTCAGATATTCGCGACGACGGAGGGTGAGCATCACCGGGTAGAGGGTGTTCTCGGTAAAGAACTGCGATCGGCCGACGATCACAGCGACGTAGCCGACCGGGTAGGCCAATGCCGCGATCAGCGTCGTCGCCTTCGCGTCGGAGCCAAGCGCAATCGTCACCAGGGCAACGGCCAAGGGAGCGAGCCCGATCGTGAATCCCGCGAAGAGCCCCGAGAACGCGATGCTTCCCTTTGGTCTTCCCAGCTCCTCCGCCGTGTCCTCGCAGACACGCTCGTAGATGTCAAGCGCATGGGGACGCGATGATTCCTCTTGCCCTGCCACTCATGCAGCGTAGGCTTTCGCCGCTGCCGTCGGGCGCCCGGGTTACCCTGCCAGCGTGCCGGTAGCCGACCTCGACCTCGAGCTCGATGTCTTCGCGGGGCCCTTCGACCTGTTGATGGCGGTCGTCCTGCGGGAAGGCGTCAACCTGGCCGAGGTTGAGCTCGGCGAGGTTGTCGTCGCCTATGTGGAGCACCTCGAAGAGCTAGGGGAGCTCGAGCTCGAATCGGCGACCGAGTTCCTGGTGCTGATCGCGGCGCTTCTGGAGCTGAAGTCGCGCCTGCTCCTGCCGCACGACGACGAAGCGGAGCTGCCTGAGCTTGGCCCGCAGGAGGCGGCGGACGAGTTGCTGGCCCGGATGCTCGAGTATCGCCGCTATCGGGACGCCGCGGCTGACTTGGCGACCCGCTTCGCCGACAACCACGGCTACTCATACCGCGAGGCGCCCCTACCCCCAGGCCTGCGGCGAGTCTCGCTGGCGGCCGCGCGGCCTGTTTACGCCGGCGATCGTCTGGCCACGGCAATCGGCGAGCTGCTCCGCGTCCCGGCGGCGCCGGATACCTCGCATATCAGGCCGACGGTGTCGCTCGAGCGCCGGCTGGGCGTCCTCAGGAAGCTCCTCCGGCGCCGGGGCACCCTTGATTTCGACGAGACGTTTGCGGGCGAGGACAGGCTGACGCAAGCGGTCACGATCTTCGCCCTGCTCGAGCTGTACAAGCGCGGCGAGGCGACCTGGGACCAGCGGGATCTGTTCGGGCCGATCGCGATAAGAGAGACCGCCGACTCCTCCGCTTCGCGTCCGGGGTCGTCGGGTCAGGGCGCAATTGGGAAGGCAGGCTGATGGCTGAGGCACCAAGGCTTGAGCGGATCATCGAAGGCCTCTTGTTCTTGAGCCCCCGGCCAGTCTCCGTTGCGGACCTGGTCGAGGCGACCGACGCCACCGAGGCGCAGGTCGAACGCGCCCTCGACGGCCTCGGCGGCGCCTACGCCGATGGAGCCCGGGGCGTGGTTCTGCGAAGCGTCGCGGGCGGCTGGGCGTTGGCGGCGGATCCGGTCTCCGATGAGGCGGCGCGCAAGCTTCTTGCCAAGCCGAAGACCCCGCCCCTGACCCAAGCCCAGGCGGAGACACTCGCGATCGTCGCCTATCTGCAGCCCGTGTCCCGGCCGGAGATCGCCAGGATCCGCGGGGTCTCCGGCGAGTCGGCCGTGCAGTCCCTGTCCGAGCGCGGCCTGATCGAGGAGTCGGGCCGCTCGCGCTTCGGCGCCTCGATCTATCGCACCACCGAACTCTTCGAGCGCGTCTTCGGGCTCGCCGGCTTGGACGCCCTGCCCGACCCGGCCCTGTTCGACCCGAGCCCGGAGGACGAGCGTGAGCTTCGCGAGCGGCTGCTGAAGGCCGGCGAGGCGCGGGCCGGGACCGTCGGCTAGCTCGAGCTCAGCGGGCCGCCTGTCGCGCCGTACCAGATCAGGACCGGAAGGATCCCGAGAGCGGTGACCGCGACGATCGCCAGAGCCCCCTGTAGTCGCTGCGCCGCCGTCAGCTCCCGATCGCCGCGATGCAGAGCGAGCCAGACCGCCGCCGGCAGGAGGTTGACCGACGCCCAGAGCGCCCCGGCGAGGAGAGCGGAGCGGTTGCCGCCCTCGAACTCGGGCAAGAGGACGAAGCGATCCGCCAGCAGGGCGGCGACGACCAGTGCGGCGACGATCACGCCTTGTAGGTTCGCAGGCGTGCGCCTCGCGAAGTACCTCGCCCACGCCGGAGTAGCGTCGCGGCGAAAGTCGGAAGAGCTGATCGCGGCGGGTCGGGTCTCGATCGGCGGTGAGCCGGTGACCGATCCGGCCCGTGACGTGGACGAACGCTCGCACGTCACAGTCGACGGGGAGCCGGTTCGGCCGGAGCCGCGTGAGACCTGGCTTCTGAACAAGCCGCTCGACGTGGTGTCGACCGCGCGCGAGCCCGGATCCCGCCGCGCGGTGACCGAGCTTGTTGCGTCTGAGCGCCGGCTCTATCCCGCGGGGCGGCTTGACGCCGACTCCACGGGGCTGATCGTGCTCACCAACGACGGTGAGCTGGCCAACCGGCTCACCCACCCCCGGTACGGGGTCGAGCGGACCTATCGGGCCACGCTCAGGCGCTCTCCGACCGACGCCGAGATCTCGCGCCTCGCGAAGGGCGTGAAGCTCGAGGACGGAAGGACGCGCCCGGCCCAGGTCACGAGGGCCGGCCGCCGGGGAATCGAGATCAGGATCCGCGAGGGGCGCAATCGCCAGATCCGCAGGATGGCTGAGGCGGTGGGCAACGAAGTAGTCGCCCTTCAGAGGACGGGATTCGGATCCCTGCGCCTCGAGGGCCTCGAGGAGGGCGAGTCGCGGCGGCTGTCCGAACCCCAGATCGTGCAGCTCTGGAAGGATTCGGGGGATGACTGATCGCCTGTGGGGCGTGCGTGGAGCGGCGCAGGCCGATGCCAATGACGCCGAATCGATCCTCCGCGCGACGCGCGACCTCGTCGCCGGGCTGATGGAGCGAAACGGCGTTGAGCCCGAGAGCTTCGTCAGCTTGATCTTCACCTGCACGGATGACTTGAACGCGGAGTTTCCCGCCGTGGCCGCCCGCGAGCTCGGGCTCGACCAGGTGCCGCTGCTCTGCAATCGCGAGATCGACGTCCCCGGCGCGATGGGGCGGGTGATTCGGGTGCTGGCGCATTACTACGGGCCGGCGGACCGGCCTCCGGAGCACGTCTATCTCGGCGCTACGCAGAGCTTGCGCAAGGACCTCCATTCGGCGCAATAGCCTCATGGACCTGACCGGCGAGATCATCGACAAGGCTGCCGCGACGCCGTTCGAGCCACCCGTTCGTGCGCTTGACGCGATCCATCTCGCGAGTGCCGTTGCCGCCGGCGACGTTGACGTACTCGTTGCCTACGACGCCGAGTTGATTCGAGGAGCCCAATACTTGGGCATCGATGTGATCTCACCGGGAGCCAGAGTGCCATGACGATCCGCTACGCAAGCAAGCTCGAAAACGTGCCCGGCTACACCGCCGGCGTGCCCAAGGGCCAGGCCCCCGAGGCGATCGCGGGCGGAAACATCGCCCAGCTCGCCTCGAACGAGTCGCCGTGGGGCCCGCACCCCGACGTGATCGCGGCGATCGAGCACGCCGCCGGCGCGATGAACCGCTACCCGGATCCGGCCGCGACGCTGCTGCGTGAGCGGATCGCGGCGCGCCATGATGCGGATCCCGCCGCGATCGCGGTCGCCAACGGCTCATGCGAGTTCCTGCTCGCCGCGTCGGCCGCGCTCCTCGAGGAAGGAGACGAGGTCGTCTACGCCTGTCCGTCGT
>JALZKA010000082.1 GCA_030859475.1 Actinomycetota bacterium | reverse complement strand
GTTCGGCAGCGCGGGGCGGGACCCTGGCGCGCTGATCCAGGGATTGAGACTGCTCGCTGACCGCCATCCCGAGGACGCGGCCAGCCTCGACCTGGTCGTCGCCGGGCCGCTGACCGAAACGGAGCGGCAGCTGTTCGAGGTCGACGTCGCCCCGGCCCGAATCGTCCTGGCCGGGTCCCTGGAGCGCGAACGCGCGCTGGCCCTGCAACGCGCCGCCGACGCATTGCTCCTGATCGCCCAGCCGGTGCGCAGCCAGCTCGCCAACTTCAAGCTCTACGAATACCTGAACGCGGGCCCCCCGATCCTGGCTTTGGCGGCGGGGACGGAGGCCGGCTCAGTGGCGGAGGAAGCCGGTGGCGAGGTCCTCCCCGCCGGCGATCCCGAAGCGATCGTGGCGGGCCTTTCGCGGGTCGCCAGACGCGGACTGAAACCCACGGACCCATCCGTGCGCACGAAACACGCCTACCCGGCGGTTGCCGAGCGGATGGCCGACGCAGTCGCGCAGGCGATCGCGCGACGCCACGGCGGCTGAGGGCTCAGGCGCCGCCGAGGGCACGGCGCGGCGACCTCGAGGGCACGGCAGTCAGTTTCTCGGTTTCCAGATTGTCTGTACAAATGTCAGACAGCCGCCGAGAGACGGCATGTTCAAGCGGTTCCTCCATTTGTGTCTGACATTTGTCTGGACATTTCAGAAGGCTGGAATTGGGAAGGGCGGTCCTTTGACGGCTCAAGCCCTTCGTACGCTCGGCGGTCCGCCACGCCGGGGGTCAGCTCATCGGACTGCGGCCCCATATCCTCCCCAGCCATGAGCGACCAGCCGAATCGCTACATCGCCCCGGTCGTAGGCCCCGACGACGAGCGCGTGTTCACCGACTCCGGCATCCAGATCGACCGCGTCTATGACGAAACCGACGTTGCCGAGGGCCTGGCGGAGCGCCTCGGCGAGCCGGGCACATACCCGTTTACGCGCGGGATCCACGACGGCATGTACCGCGACCGGCACTGGACGATGCGCCAGTACGCGGGCTTCTCGAGCCCCGAGGACACGAACAACCGCTACCGCTACCTGCTGGAGCACGGCTCGACCGGCCTGTCGATGGCGTTTGACCTCCCGACCCAGCTCGGCCGCGACTCCGACGATCCGCTTTGCGAGGGCGAGGTCGGGCGTACCGGAGTCCCGATCGACACGATCGAGGACATGCGGATCTGCTTCGATCAGATCCCGCTCGACCAGGTCTCGACCTCGATGACGATCAACGCGCCGGCGGCGATCCTGCTCTTGCTCTACGAACTGGTCGGCGAGGAGCAGGGCGTCCCGGCGGATGCCTTGCGCGGCACGGTCCAAAACGACGTGCTGAAGGAGTACATGGCCCGCGGCAACTACATCTACCCGCCCGAAGCGACGATGCGGCTGACGACCGACCTGTTCGAGTACTGCACCGAGCGGGTGCCGAGGTGGAACACGATCTCGATCTCGGGCTACCACATCCGCGAGAAGGGCTGCTCAGCCGTTCAGGAGGTGGCATTCACCCTCGCCAACGCGATCGCCTACACGGAGGCGGCGCTTGACCGTGGCCTCCAGATCGACGACTTCGCCGGCCGCCTCGCGTTCTTCTTCAACTGCCACAACAACGTCTTCCAGGAGATCGCCAAGTTCAGGGCGGTCCGCCGGATGTGGGCCCAGATCATGCGCGACCGCTTCAAGGCGACAAAGGAGCGTTCGCAGATGATCCGCTTCCACACCCAGACGGGCGGCGTCACCCTCCAGGCTCAGCAGCCGGAGGTGAACATCATCCGCGTCGCCCTGCAAGGGTTCGCGGCGGTCTGCGGGGGCACCCAGTCGCTCCACACGAACGGCTTCGACGAAGCCCTGGCGTTGCCCACCGAACGCTCGGCACGAATCGCGCTGCGCACCCAGCAGGTCCTGGCGTATGAGTCGGGCGCCGCCGACACCGTCGATCCGTTCGCGGGCTCTTACTTCGTCGAGTCGCTCACCGACGAGATCGAGGAGCGGGCCTGGGAGCTGATGGAGGAGGTCGAGAACCAGGGCGGATCGGTCCAGGCGCTCGATTTCATGCAAAAGGAGATCGAGGAGTCGGCCGCCTCATACCACGAGCGCTACCGCTCCGGCCAGGACACCGTCGTCGGCGTCAACAAGTTCGTGACCGACACCGTGGACGAGGTCGACATCCTGCGGGTCGAGCCCGAGGCCGAGGTCCGGCAGCTGGCGCGCCTGAAGCGGTTCAAGGAAAGCCGCGACCGGGCCGGCGTCGACGCGAAGCTGGATGCCCTGCGGGACGCGGCCAGGGGCGAAGTCAACCTCCTGCACCCGATCCGCGAGGCCCTGGCCGCGGACGCGTCGATCGGCGAGGTCTGCAACGCGATGCGCGACGTCTTCGGCGAGTACAAGGGCGGGGCGTTCTTCTAGCCCTCGCCCTCGGCAGCGTCGAGATCCTCCAGGTCGGCGAGGTCGCGGTGCCGCCCGGCGGAGCGCTTCATCGCTCGCAGGTCCTTGCGTGAGCAGACCGTTACCCGCACCCCCAGCAGCTCCGCCTCCACCGCCCTGCTTGCGAGCTCCGCATAGCTCGGCACGCCGTCCAATCCGCGCACGACATCCAGTGATCCCAGGGTTGACTCGATCAGAACCCGCTCGCCCCCGGAGAGCAAAGCCAGAATCGAGAACGGAGTCGAGGCGAATGAGTCCTTGCCTTGAACATGCCCGCCGATTTCGACCGCCACCTCCGCAAGGCGCCGTAGGTTCTCCGGATCCGGATCCGCCACGATGTCGATGTCCTTAGTGGCGCGAACAACGCCCCAGCTCCCCAGCGCGAGCCCACCGATCAGTACGAAATCGACGCCACGGTCGACCAGGGTCGCAAGAACCCGGTCGAACGCCGGTTCGCTCATCGCCGACGCGCCGAGCCCGAGATCTGAAGGAGCTTGTGACTGAGCGCGATGGCCTCGGCGAGGTTGACGCCAAGCGGACGAGCCGCGTCCGCCTGGATCCTGCGGCGCCTGATCGGATCGTCGTCAGGTCGCGCTGTGATCCGCTGTCCGGTCATCGCCTGAATGTTACGGCCAGGCGCAGGGACTCAAACGAATGTCCACCAGGCGCCAAATCTCACACTGATTGGCATCGACCCGCCGATAAACGCGGCAGATGCTGTCTGCCCGCCACCGCGCCCTCGCCGCCCTCCTACCGATCGCCGTGGCGATGCTGGTTTCCCTGGTTGCCTTGGGCCCGGCCCAGGCCGATCACTACAACCGCCTGCTCGCCCCCAAGTCAGTCTGCGGCGATCAGCTGAAGGACCGGATCTCGGCCGACCGCATGGAGCGATCGATGCGGTGCATGCACAACTACGCGCGCCGGAAGGTGGGTGTGAACCGCCTACGTCAGCGCTCGCGCCTGATGAAGTCCTCCCAGGCCAAGTCCCGTGACATCCTCGACTGCCAGAATTTCAGCCACACCGCCTGCGGCCTTGATGCCTTCCACTGGCTCCACGAGTTCCTGTACACCGCGAGCGGCTGTTACTCGATCGCGGAGAACATCAGCATGGGCTCGAGCTACCGGGGCAGCGTGCGTCACACGATGATCGGCTGGCTCCATTCGGACGGCCACCGTGCAAGCTTGCTCAATTCACGATTCCGGCACGTCGGCCTCGGCGTGGTCCGGGGCAACTACAAGGGCTACAACGTGCGTGTCTGGACTGCGCACTTCGGCGACCTCTGCTGAAAAAACGGGTCCCTTAACGGATCCCCCTTGTTAGAGCCCCGAATAACGGGTACTCTTCCCAGCAATCGGAGGGTGCTTCTATAAGCAGCCTGGAAGTAGTAGGGGAAAAGGGGTTAATCAATGTCCGTAATTTCTATGGGGCTTCGCCTGAGTGGCCTGCTGGGGGTTGCCTTGCTGGCAGGCCCGGCTGCGGCGCAGGCCGACCATTCGATCGGGCACGACCCGGATCCGCCCGGTAACACACTGGTGCAGATCTGCCACGTGCCTCCGCCTGACCCTCTCTCGACAATTTCAGTCGACGAGAACGCTGTTGACGCCCACCTCGCGCATGGGGATTACCTGGGGGCCTGCCAGACCAGCACCACGGGGCCCACGGGCACGACCGGAACCACCGGCACGACCGGGACCACGGGTACGACCGGCGTCGTCGGGACCACCGGTGAGACCGCAACCACGGTTGCAGACGACCCCGCCTCCGGCGGTGGCGAGCTCGCGCTCACCGGCCTTTCGGCCGGCATCGTCGCCCTGCTCGGCGCGCTCATGCTCGCGACGGGCTACGGCGTGCGGCGCGTGATGAGGTCGCAGGAGTAAGGAAGCAATGCCCGGATCGGGCCTTTCCGGGAAAATGAAGGCCCGCCTGATCAGGCCGCTGCTCAACTTCGCCGCTTCGGTGGCGATGGTGAGCGGCGGCCTCCTCTTGGTCGAGGCGGCCGTGACCGTCGTCTGGCAGGAGCCGCTGACGAGCCTGGTCGCCTCCCGCGCCCAGGCGAACCTGAGCAACGAGGTCGAGGGGCTCGCCGAAGCCGCGCGGCTCGACCGCAAGACGCTCGACCGCGTCTACCGCTCGCCCAGGGAGATCGCTCGGGAGCTCGCCGAGCGCCAGCGGAGCCGCCTCGACACCGGCGATCCCCTTGGCAAGATCGAGATGCCCACCATCGACGCCTCGTACGTGATGGTCGAAGGGTCAGGCACTGCGCCCCTCCGTAAGGGGCCGGGCCATTACTCCGATACCCCGTTGCCCGGGATGCGCGGAACCTTCGCGGTCGCCGGCCATCGGACCACCTACGCGGCGCCGTTCCGACGAATCGACGAGCTGGCGAACGGGGACGCGATCGAGGTCGAAATGCCCTACGGCCGGTTCACGTACGAGGTCGAGAACAAGCTTGTCGTCGAACCTGACGACACCTGGGTCAAGGACCCGGTCAACCGCGATCGCCTGATTCTGACCGCCTGCCATCCGGTGTACAGCGCCAAGCAGCGGTTTATCGTCTTCGCGGATCTTAAAGGTTTCAAGCTAACCAAAGGAGGCGACGCATGATGGAGTTCCCATCTAGGGATCGACTTCGCCACGGCGATTCGCCGGCGGGGAAGCCGAGCGACAAGACGGCCGGTGAGAGGGAGATCGATGGCGAGGGGATCGGCGCCAGCGTGCAGGCGATCATCATGGAGGCGCAGCAGAGCGCCGCGAAGTTCGTCGACGAGGCGCGCCACCAGGGGGAGCTGATCGTCAAGCAGGCGCGCGAGGAGAGCAAGCGGCGAAACTCCGAGGCGCTCGGCCAGGCGCGGGAGCGAGTCGACTCGCTGGTCAAGCGAGCCGAGGAGATGCTCACTGGGGTGGATCGCCTGAGCGGCGAGATCGGGCAGGTGACCAACAGCCTGAAGGAGACGAGCCGGCGCCTGAGTGAACAGGTGGATGGCCTTCTCGGGGACGAGCCCCGCGAGGAGCGCGACCAAAAACGCGGGAGGCGCTTCTAGCACCGGCTCCGAAGCTACGGCTCGAGCGACGAGACGTCCCGGGACTCGAAGAACAGGATCAGCGCGACCACCAGCGCCAGGGAAACGGCGACGACCAGCGTCCAGTAGGCGATCGAGCGGCCCAGGTTGACCAGTCGCGGGGGGACGCCGGGCGCAAGCTCCACCGTTGTCTCAGAATCGGTCCGGACCCCCACCTCAGCGGTCCACTCCGACAGAGCGGTCAACTCCCGTGGAAGCCGGTCAAGCGGCCGGGCCAGGGCTTTCTCACCGTCGCCGGCGAGCTTCGCGATCTCCTCCAGCTGCGCGGTCCGGTGAATCTGCGCTGCCTCGGCCTCGGCCGCCGCGACGACCAGGCGGGCCTGGACGCGCGCTTCGTTGCGCAGCTTCTTGGCGCTCGCGATGGCGTCTGCCACCGCCTGGTCGGCGATTTTCCTATCGACCTGCAACAGCTTCCACCCAATCCAGGCGGGCGCCGCAAAGCTCGCGGGCACGCTCGACGGGCAGCGCCGTCACCCGCGGCTCCGGTCCAACGGGGCCGAGGACCAGCGGGCCAAGCGCGAACTGCCTGCCACCCACGCCCGGTCGAAGGCCAGGGCCACCGTCATAGCTGATCGTGACGCGGTGCGGGCCCTCTTCCAGGGAGACCGCGCCAAGCTCGACGAAGTGCTCGGGGAAGCTGAGCTCATTGCGGGCCGTCGCGACCCTCCGCCCGTCGATTGCGACCTCGACACTCCCTCGGAAGGCCCCACCGATCCAGACCGTGTAGCGAGCTGACTCAGTGGGGGCGGTCACCGCGACCGTCCCGCCGCCGGTGGGAACGACGCCGAGGGCACCTTCGGCCAACCATCCCGGCGGGAGCGAGGCACTCGCCAGAGGGACCGCCAGCGGCCGCTCGCGCTCGACGGCAAGGACCCGTCCCCCAGGCCCCGCGGCGGATACGGCCTGCCTGACCGTCGCGCAGGCGCGTGCCGCGGAGCCCGGATTGAGCGAATCGCCCAGCGGCAGGTGCGCAGCGAGCGACAGATCCGGGTCGGCCGGACGCTGCCAGACCTCATAGTAAGAACCGCGCCAGGTGCGCTCGTAGAGGGCCGGTGGCCGGCTCGCGACGGGCGAGCGGCGGAGAACCAGGGTCCGGTAGGGGAGGATGCCGGCGAGCTGGAACTCGTCGATGTCCGCCGAGCTCCCCTTGGGAACGCAGGTGACCGGCTCCGGAGCTCGTCCCTCGGCGCACGGGATCCCCCCTTCCCGTAGCGGAACGATGCTGCGGCGAAGCTCGCTGGCGCCCTCCGGGTCGGCGTCCCGGAGGAAGTGCCGGACGCCATACGGCTCGTAGTCGGTCATCAGCGCCGGTCCCTCCCCCGCGATCTCGTCCCCGATCTCCTCGAGCTCGGCGAGCCGGTCGGCGGGGGCGAGGTTGACCTCGTGATAGGCCAGCGCATTCGACCAGACGACCCCCGCGCCAAGCGCAGGCCCCGCAGCGATCGCGAGCGGCGCCAGGCGCCTGCCCGCCTCGAACAGGACTGCGCAGCCGACGAACGCGGCTATGAGGGGCGCCGGCGACGCGATGGCGAGGCCCTTGGCAGCCACCCAGGGTGACGCCACGACCTGGGAGATCACGGCGCCCAGGATCGCGGCCTCGCCGTAGAGGAACAGGCCCCAGGCCCCGGCCTTCCAGGCCCGGGCAAGGCCGTACGCGGCAGCCACCGCCACGAGCGCGATCAAGGCATAGGCGACGGCCGGGACCACCGGGTCGACCCGGAAGTCGCCGGTCGGCCAGATGCCGAACACCTGTAGAAAGCTGAGCGGCTCGATCAGGTTCCCCTGCGCCGTCTCGCTGGTCACCGAGGAAGAGGTTGGCGGAACGAAACCCGCGTCGATCAGCCACGGCACTGTGAGGAATGCGGTCGCTGCCACAAACGCCACCCAGGCTTTCGTGCCGGCCCGGCCCGGCGATCGCCCGACCGTGGCGATGATCGCCGGCAGGAGCAGGGGGCCCAGCCAGAGCAATGCGCCGGCGGGACTCATGACGGCGACCGCGGCCGCCGTCGCCACAGCGAGCGGCAGGGTGTCCCGCCAGCCGCCGCCGCTTCGAATCAGCCGCTCGATAAGCGCCGCCAGCAACACGACGATGACCGCGGCGGCAAGCTCCTTGACGCCGCCCCACAGGGAATATCCGAGCAACAGCGCGGACTGGGCGGCGATGAACGCGGCGACCGCGCGCGTCCGGCTCGAGGCGATCAGCGGCGCGGCGAGCGCGTGGAGCCCCAATGCCAGCGCGGCGCCGAGAAAGGCGACGTAGGGCTGGAAGACCCAGGCCACGTCCTGGCCGACGAGCGTGCTGCCGATTCCAAAGGGAAAGAACGAACCCAGGGGATAGCCCTGGGCGAGGTTGAAGGAAAGCGCAGCTTCGTAGGTGGAGGGCGGCAAGCCTTCGATGCTGCGCCCGTGTTCCATCACGCGGTCAGTCAACGCGAACCAGGTCGAGGTGTCGTCGAGCTTGATGTACCCCGCGAAGGTCAGCTCGCCCGAGAACGCGACGGGAGCGAGGTAGACGACATAGACGGCGGCGGCCGCCAGCCAGGGCCAGGGGTCGAGCCGACGGCCCCGCCGCCAGCCCGGCATCGCGAATCCCGCGACGGCCATGACGACCGCCAGCGGCAAGGCCAGCTCCGCGGTCGCGTCGGTCGCGGTCGCGAAACTCGCCACGACGATCACAGCAGCGAGCCCGACGGGCAACAGCAACGGCCCCGGGATGCGCGCCCCGGCTGCGCGCTCGCTCAAGAGGCCCGCGCCGAGGGCCACCAGGCCGAGGACCAGCGGAAACAGGAACCAGCTGCTCAGTAAAGCGATCACTCCCCGGGTGCCAGTCTAAGCAGGAATCGGACCCTGCCGGGAGAACCTCCGCGCAGATGGAAACGAAGGCGAAGCGCACCCTGGTCAAGTCCGCACCTGAGCTGTGGGGTCTCGCCGACGACCTGGAGCGCATGGAGCTGTGGATGGCGGGCGTCTTGGGATCTGCCGACCGCGTCCCGGTCAAGGTCACCCGTCGCGACCCGGAGCGCGCGCTTTCCTGGTCTCGCGACGCCGGCGGGGACTACTGCGCGATCGCCCTGGAGCTGGCCGAGAGTGGCTTCGGGACCTCCGTTCGGATCATCGCTCATCATCCGGGGGGCCGTCCGGCATCCGAAACGCTGGAGAGGGTGCTGGATGAGCTCGGATCGCCAGAGCGAAAGCCGTTCCAAAACGCATAGCCGCGAGGTCCCGGCGGGTCCTCCAGCGAAAGCGTTACCGGTCTGCGCGGCCGGCGAGCCAGCCGCCGAGCCGCCCCACGACGAGGAGCGCCACCGCCGCCAGCAACAGGCCTCCGAGCATCAAGCCGGTGAACGGCAGGGACCCCTCCGCTGGAGCGGAGCCCGAGCTTGGGCCTGCGCCTTCCTCAGGTCCTTCGCCGTCGGGGCCATTGCCGCCCGGATCCGCCGGGGGCGGCTCGCCGCCCGTCTTCCGGCAGCTGGGAGGATCGCGGCGCGGGTCGTCCAGGAGCAACTCGACGTTGCGGTCCTTTCGCTCCCCCTCACCCGTGCCAAAGCCCGCCTGCGGGTCGTTGTAGGCGAGGGTGCGGGAGATCGAGCCGAGGTCGGCCCCGGTCAGCCCGCCTGCCTCGGTGCCTGAAGCGGGGGCGGTCGCGGGGGCGGCGCTGTCGAGAGTGGTGCCGAAGATCGAGAGCGTGCCGTCGCAGTTGTCCATCAGCTCGATGAGGCGGTTCTGGGGCGGCCAGTCCACCATGGAGGCCGTCTCGATCCCCCAGAAGTCACCGGCGCCACCGCCGGGGTTGACGAACTCGGACAACGTGTTCTCGTGCGTGTGGCCCGCGATGTACGAGATCACGTTCGGGAACTCGTGGAAGAGGGCGGTCAAGTCCTCTCCGAGGTGAAGCGGCGTGGAGGAGCGCGGGTCGACATCGCAGCCGGCGTTGATGTCGTGGCCGAAGTCGCCCTCGATGGTGCAGGGTGGCGGCGTCTCGTCCGGGATGTCACAGGTGAGGCTGCCGATCGGATGGTGCCCATAGGCGACGATCAGCTGGTCGCGG
>JALZKA010000081.1 GCA_030859475.1 Actinomycetota bacterium | reverse complement strand
GCGCCACCGGATCCGAGGCCGATCTTCGCGGACCCGATGCTGAGCTTGCCGGTCAGGATCCCCTGGATGGCGACCAGGGGGCCGATCGGCGCCAGCGCCGCGAGCGCCCTGCGGTTGCGGCGAAGCTCCCGCCGGTAGTCGCGGCACCGGCCGCATCCGCGCATGTGGGCGCGAGCCGGCCCGGATGCCTTTCGGAGGCCCTCGGCGGCCTCGGCGAGCTCGAGGTGGACCTCGTCACAAGTCAGGTGGCGCCCCTGGGTCGAATCGGCGAGCGACATCCGGGCGCGGACCAGCAGCGACTTGACCGACGGCACCGTCGTCTCCATGGCCACCGCGATCTCCTCGTAGCCCAGGTCTTCGATCTCACGAAGCAGCAGGGCGGTGCGCTGCGTCTCGGGCAGGCCATGGACGTCGTCGATCAGCGCGCGAAACTCCTCCCGGTTCTGAACCCGCTCCGCGACCGACTCGCCGTGCTCGTGCGGGTGGTGGTCCATCGAGTCCTGGCCCTCGGGCACCGGTTTGCGCAAGTGGTTCAGGCAGCGGTTGCGGGCGATCCGGTAGAGCCAGGGCTTGGCGTTGATCGCCCGGTTGTCCGCGAGGATCGCCTTGTGGGCGGCGACGAGCACCTCCTGGAGCACGTCTTCCGCGTCCTCCGGCGACGCCAGCATCCCGCGGCAGAAGGCAAGGAGGCGGGCCTCGTAGCGCTCGACGAGGGCTTCAAACGCCCGCGGCTGTCCAGCGCGCATCAGCGCGATCAGGCGATCGTCGCCTTGCACTCGCAACAGAGGCGAGCGCCGGCCGAGCAGGCCAAGCCTGCTCGCGTGTGTGAGCGCAGACGCGTCCATGCTCATCCACGAACACGGTAACAGCGCGGCGGTTGCGGTCCCGGCGTTACCCTCGCCGTGAATACCGCAAGCCCTCACCGGGGTGGCGGAACTGGCAGACGCTATCGCCTTAAAAGCGAGAGCCCGAAAGGGCGTGAGGGTTCGAGTCCCTCCCCCGGTATCCCCGCCTTCTGGTGCACATCTGTTCCACAGGCGTTCCGATCCACGCCCCAAACTTGCGTTCTCGCCGGGGATCCTGCCCCAATGTCCTCGCCACGAGAGATCGCCACGGGGACCGTCCCTGATTTACATGCAAAACAGGTACGGCTCCCTGGGCGGCCTGGCATGCCTCCACTTGCGATCGTGGCCTCGGTGTTCGCTCGGCAGGAGGTCCGCGAAGTCAGCGTCGGCGAACTGAACCGGTCGACCTCCGAGGTGCTGCGGTCGATCAACGACGGCGAGCGGCTGATCGTCAGCCGGCACGGCGAGCCCATGGGGATCGTGCTCAGCGTTCGCGATGCCGTTGAGGCCATGGTCGAGCCCGACCTGGGCTCGCTTGAGCCTCGCCTGCGGGGCAGGTGCCCTGTGGAGGCTTCGGCGCTTTGGAGGCGGGTCGGAAGTGGCAGGTTGGCTTTTTCGGAAGCAGCCGAGCGCCAGGCGAGAGCGGTCATTCCGATCGATCGAGTGCATCTCCAGAAGCAGATGGACCGAGCGGTTCAGGTGGGGCTGGTCCGCGAGCCGACGCTCGTTTGGAGCCGTACGGGGATGTGGGTTGCGGCCTTCTCGCAACTCAAGCCAGACTTGACGCTGATTTGGGATCTGATCTCGACCGAGGATGCGCTGCGAACGTTGCTGGGCGAGGAAATGACTGCTCAGATGAGACAGCGGGACCTCGAGCGGCTCGTGCACGCCAGGGGCGAACGGCCGGGCCGGTTACAGGGACAGCCCGCCCCGCCGGGGCGGCCCTGGATGTGGCCCTAGCCGGCTTCGATGTGCTTCTTGATGCCCTCTGCGGCACCCTTGGTCAGGAATTCCTTGACCTGACCCTCGACCGGCCCGCGGATCAGCATGCCGAGCATCCGCCCCGGGTCGATGTCAAGGGCATAGGTGGCCTCCGTGCGGTCGCCCTCGAGTTCCTTCAGCTCCCAGCGGCCGTCGACCGACTTGACGTCGCCTGTCTCTTGCACCCAGTTGAGGCCCTCAGGCTCGTCGTAGGAGAAGCGCAGGGTTGACTTCGACCGCTTGACCTTCACGTCGGCCTCGGTCTCGACCAGGGTGGCGCGGCCCTGGGGATCGGTCTCAAGGACGTCGACGCTGACCATCGCCGGGTTCCACGCGACCGCGCCGGGAACATCCGCCGCGACGTCGTAGACCCGCTGGCGGGGTGCATCGATCTCGACCGTGTAGCTGGCTGCGATTTTTCCCATGGCGCCAGCCTACGGGCTCCGGCTCAGAGCTGGGTCCAGACGGTCTTCGTCTCCAGGTAGGCGTCCAGGTTGACGGCGCCCTTCTCGCGGCCGATCCCCGACGCCTTGTAGCCGCCGAACGGGGCGGCGGGGTCGCCGCCTCCCCAGGTGTTGATGTAGACGTTTCCGGCCTTCAGCATGCCCGCGAGCTTGTGGGCGTTCGAGATGTCGCGCGTCCAAAGGCCGGCTGCCAGGCCGTACTCCGTGTCGTTGGCGCGCGCGGCGACTTCGTCGAGGTCGTCGAACGGCATTGCGACCAGGACGGGTCCGAAGATCTCTTCGCGGGCGATCCGCATCTCGTCCTCGACGCCGGTGAAGAGGGTCGGGCGGACGAAATAGCCGGCGCCGCTCTCGGGCGAACCGCCCGCCACCGCCTCGGCCCCTTCCTCGAGGCCGGAGTCGATATAGCCCTTGACCCGCTGGAACTGCTCGTCGGAAACCAGCGGGCCGAACTCGGACGACGGGTCCAGCCCCGGCCCGACCTTGGCATCGCTCGCGTAAGCGGCGAGTCCTTCGACGACCGGGTCGAAGTGCTCGCGCGCGACGAACAGGCGGGATCCCGCGTTGCAAGCCTGGCCCGAGTTGAAGTAGATGCCTTGAAACGAGCCCTTGATCGCGCGGTCCAGATCCGCATCGGCCAGGATGATGTTGGGGCTCTTGCCGCCAAGCTCCAGCGTCACGCGTTTCAGCGACCGCCCGCACTTGGCGGCGATCTCGCGACCGACGACCGTTGAGCCCGTGAACGCGATCTTCGCGATGCCAGGGTCGTCGACCAGCGCTGCTCCGGTTTCGCCGTCCCCGGTGATCACGTTCAGGGTCCCGTCCGGCAGGCCGGCTTCGAGCGCCAGCTCACCGAGCCGTAACGCCGTCAGCGGCGTTTGCTCGGCGGGCTTCAGCACGATCGCGCAGCCGGCGGCCAGCGCCGGGGCGATCTTCCATGCGGCCATCAGGAGCGGAAAGTTCCAAGGGATGATCTGGCCGCAGACGCCGACTGGCTCGCGCAGCGTGTAAGCCAGGACGTCCCGGGCGCTGACCGGAATCGTCTGCCCCTCGATCTTGGTCGGCCAGCCCGCGAAGTAGCGCAGGTGATTGACGCTGGCAGCGACGTCCCCCTTGGCCATCGCCAGCGGCTTGCCGTTGTCGAGCGACTCGAGCTCCGCGAGCTCGTCGCCGTTGGCCTTGACCAACTCAGCCAGCGTGTTCATCAGGGCCGATCGTTTGGCCGGGTTCACCTTGCGAAGCGGGCCGTCAAGCGCAGCTTGTGCGGCGGCCACGGCCTGGCTCACATCCTCGCTGGTGGCCTGGGCTACCTGACAGATCTCCTCGCCTGTGGCGGGATCGAGGGTGGCGAAGGTACGCCCCTCAGCGGGATCTACCCACTGGCCTCCGATGAGGAGCTTTCCGGGCCCTCGTCCGAGGAAGTCCTGGCTCGGTCCGGAGATGGCGGCGACGGCGGCTTCGGGCATGCCCGGATCGTAGCCGTGGCCGGATCGATCGGCTCCTCGACGGCGGGCGCTCGGAGCGCCGGCGCTCTGGCCTCCTCGCAAGTCGGCTCCTCAGGCGCGGTGGTCGCGGCCGGCGCGGATGTGGCCCTGGCGCGGGCGATCAGCTCCGGCTCGGCGTGCGCCGCCTGCGGGGGCGTGCCCCATGCCTCCACTGTGATCGTGTAGCTGCCCGGGCCGGCGTACGGGACCCAGAGCGGCGTCATCGCCGCACCCGTCGAGCCGAAGTCGATCACGGAGCCGTCGGGGCGGGTGACGCTGATCATGTAGGTGTCGGCGTGCTCGATGCCGCTCCAGCTCGCGTCGATCTTGCAGAGGATGGCGCTGTCGGCCACTCCGCAAAGGTCAAGCGCCGCCGAGACGGTCAGGCCGGTCGTCGCCGCGGCGCTTTCGCCGTCGTCATCCACCGCGAGGGCGGGAAGGGGCACCGCGAGCGCCAGCCCGGCAGCGAGAAGGCTGAAGCGGCGCCGGCCCGGAAGCGGGCGGGTTCGGAAAGCCCCTGTTGCGGATGCTGAGTCCACCTACCTCTCATCGGGCGCACCCCGGCCGAGCTTGAGCTTCCCGCCGGGGGATAATCCCAGGATGGTCGTCACGGCCCTGACCTGGGCGTATCGGCGCCTCGGGCGCCTCTATCCGCGGGTGTTCGTCCTGCTCGAGCTGCTTACGGTCGTTCCGATCATCTTCGGCACCTACGTGCTGCTTGGCCTTTACTACGAAGGGGAGCCGGGCGAGTTCGCCATCCTGTTCGCGATCACGTGCGGGCTTTCCGCGATCTCGATCGCGATCAGCTGCTTCAAGACCTTCCCGATGCTGCGGCCGATCGAGTACTGGATCGCAGGCGGTCGAGATCAGCGCTCGACCGCGGGGGCGTGGGCGGCCGCGGTCAGCTTCCCCTGGCGGATGATCCGCCGGGTCGCGCCACTGCCCGTCGTCCTGGTCGCGATCCCCTCGGTGGCCGTGACGATGCTGACGCTCGAGCTGAGTGCGCTGTCCGCAATCCCGATGCTGGCCGGGGCCGTGATCGCCCTGACCTACTCCGCGATGCTCCACTACTTCGCCCTCGAGACGGGGCTCCGGCCGGTTCTGATCGACATCAACCAGCAGGTCGCGCCCCGCACCAGCGCCAGCCTCAGCACCCTCTCGCTGCGCTGGCGATTGCTCCTGAGCCTGCCGGCGATCAACGTGATCACCGGGGTCACCGTCGCGGCCCTCACGTCCGACGAGGGCGGCGGCGGCGCCGACCTGGGCCTTGACGTCGCGATCGCGGTCGGCGTCGCCACCACGCTCGCCCTGGAGCTGACCGTGCTCCTCTCCCGCTCGATCACTCGCCCGATCACCGACCTGCGCGAGGCGACCGAGTCGGTGCTCGAAGGCAACTTCGACGTCTCGGTTCCCGTCACGACCGGGGACGAGACCGGCGAGCTTGCCGCCTCGTTCAACGCCATGGTTCAGGGGCTGGCCGAGCGGGAGCGGATTCGCGAAGCCTTCGGCACCTACCTCGACCGCGACGTCGCCGAGTACATCCTTTCCGACTCGTTCGACAAGGCCGGCCGCGAGCTGGACGTATCGATCCTGTTCACGGACGTGCGCGGCTTCACCGGTTTTGCCGCCGGATCGGACGCGAAGGAAGTGATCGCCGTGCTCAATCGCTTGTTCGAGGTCGTCGTGCCGATCATCGCCAACCATGGCGGCCACGTCGACAAGTTCGAGGGCGACGGCCTGCTTGCGGTGTTCGGCGCGCCTCGCCCCCATCCCGACCACGCCGTCCGGGCGGTGCGGGCGGCGATCGAGATCAACCGGCGGGTGAACGAGCGCGCCGAGGCAGGCCCGCTGCGGGTGGGGGTGGGGGTCAATACCGGCCGGGTCGTGGCGGGATCGATCGGCGGTGCCGGAAGGCTCAACTTCAGCGTGATCGGCGATGCCGTCAACGTCGCGGCCCGGGTCGAGGGCATGACGCGTGAGATCGACCGCCCGGTTCTCCTGACCGAAGCGACCGCTGCCGCGCTCAGGCGGTCCATCGACCTCCTTCCCCAGGGAGCGTTTGAGCTGCGTGGCGTCGCGGAGCCGGTCGAGCTCCTGGCGCCCGCGGCCGTCGCGCCGATGGCGGCTACGGCCAGGGATTAGGGTCCCGAAGATGAGCGCAGCCGCCACCACCGAGAGCACCGCCGTCCACGGCGGCCATCTGGTGGCCAAGGCACTCCGCTCGCGCGGCGTCGAGAACCTGTTCACCCTTTCCGGCGGGCACCTGTTCTCGATCTACGACGGCTGCAAGGACGCCGGAATCCGCATCGTCGACGTCCGTCACGAGCAGGCTGCGGTTTGGGCGGCCGAGGGCTACGCGAAGGCGACCCGCCGCCCGGGTGTGGCCGCGCTGACGGCCGGCCCGGGCGTTTCGAACGGAATGAGTGCGATCGCCGGCGCCCTTTACAACCGCTCGCCGGTCACGGTCCTCGGCGGGCGCGCGCCGGAGATGCGCTGGGGATCCGGCTCGCTTCAGGAGGTGGACCACCTGCCCTTCGTGTCGCCGCTGGTCAAGTCCGCGAGCACGGTGAAGGACACGTCGCAGATCGCGACCGCGACCGCGGCCGCCATCGACAGGTCACTCGCGCAGCCCAGCGGGCCGACCTTCTTGGACTTCCCGCTCGACGTCGTCTTCATGGAGGGTGCCGGCGACCCGGGTGCCGATCCCGGCTTTGACCCCGGTCCGGTGGCTGAAGGGGTCGACGCGGCTGCGAAGCTCTTGCGCGAAGCCGAGCGTCCGGTCGTGATGGCCGGCACCGGCCTCTACTGGGCTCGCGGCGAGGACGACCTGCGCGCCCTGGCAGAGACGCTCGGCGCCCCGGTGTTCTTGAACGGCATGGGACGCGGTTGTCTGCCGGCCGACCACGAGCTGTGCTTCTCGCGCGCTCGCGGGCACGCGCTGAAGGGGGCAGACGTCGCTGTCGCGATCGGCCTGCCGCTTGACTTCCGGCTGGGCTTCGGCGGCTCTTTCGGCGAGCAGACCAAGCTGATCTGGCTCGACGCGGCGCCCAACGAGCTGACCCGAAACCGCGAGCCCGAGGTCGAGCTGGTGGGCGGCATCGGGCCGACGCTGGCGGCGCTCCGCGAAGCGAGCGGGGGAGACCGGGCGAGCACTTCCGCCTGGGTCGCCGATGTTCGCGCGACCGAGACCGAGAAGCGCGCGGCCGAACAAGCCGAGCTCGGCGACCAGCGCTCGCCACTGCACCCGATGCGGGTCTACAGCGGATTGGCGGACGTCCTCGACCGGGATGCGATCGTGATCGGCGACGGCGGCGACTTCGTCTCGTACGCCGGCAAGGTGGTGCGTACGTATGAGCCCGGGACCTGGATGGACCCAGGCCCGTACGGATGCCTGGGCGCCGGCCCCGGCCAGGCGATCGGCGCCAAGCTCGCCTACCCGGAGCGGCAGGTGTGCCTGCTGCTTGGCGACGGCGCCTTCGGCTTCTCCGGCCTCGAGTTCGACACCATGGCCCGGCTCAAAATCCCGGTTGTGGGGGTGATCGGCAACAACGGCATCTGGGGGCTGGAGCACCATCCGATGAAGTTTCTCTACGGGTACTCGGTCGCGGCCGAGCTGGCGCCGGAGACGCGCTACGACAAGGTCGCCGAGGCGCTCGGCTGCCATTCGGAGCTCGTGCGCGAGCCGGGTGAGCTCCAGCCGGCGCTGGAGCGCGCCTTCGGGTCCGGCCGGCCCGCCCTGGTCAACGTGCTGACCGATCCCGCGATCGCCTATCCCCGCAAGGCCAACCTGGCCTAGTTTCGGACCCGGCGCATTGCCCGCGCCATGAATACGCGGTTCGCTGATTTGCTTGACTGACCGCGTGCCGATCCGCGCCGCCACCGTCCGCGACCTACCGGCCCTGCTGCCGCTGCTGCGGGCCTATTGCGACTTCTACGACGCCGACCCGCCTGCCGATGGGCTCGAATCGATGGCTCGGGGCGCGATCGAGCTGCCCGATGACCAGGCGTTCTTGCTGGTCGTGACCCCCGACGACGCCGACGAGCCGTTCGGCTTCGCCTGCTGCTGGTGGAAGTGGTCGAGCCTCCGCGGGGCCCGGATCGTGTTCCTCGACGACCTCTTCGTGCATCCTGATCGGCGCGGCGCCGGTCACGCCGATGCTCTGATCGAGGCGGTGGCCGAGCGGGCGCGAGCGGGCGGCGCACCGGTCGTCGCCTGGCTCACCCAGCCCGCGAACAAGCGGGCGCGGGCCGTCTACGACCGGGTCGGGGGCGAATCGGAGCCCTTGCTGGAGTACGAGTTGGAGCTTTAGCGACCCCGCTCCGAACGAGCGCTAGACGACTTTGAACTGGCTCATCAGCCCGTGGTCCTCGTGCTCGAGCATGTGGCAGTGGACGACGTACTTGCCGCGGTGGTCGCTCATCTTGCCCGCCACGACGATGCTGTCGTCGGGGTCAAGGAAGAACGTTTCCTTCAGGCATTGCTCGTGCGCAGGAGGCGCCTCGCCGTTGCGGCTCAGCATGTACCAGTCGGTGTGGTGGAGGTGCATGAGGTGCGCGACGGCCGTCGGGTTCCTGAGCTCCCAGGTGACGACTTGGCCGAGCTGAACGGTCCGCTGGACCCGCGAGGGGTCGAAGGTCTCGCCGTTGATCAGCCAGCGAGGCCTGATACCGCCCGACACGGAGACCGTCCAGCTGAAGGATGGGGTGGGGGAGGCGTCCGCGACCCAAGCCGGAAGTGGGCGTAGCCCGCCCTCGCGGGTCTCGAGCTGGGCATCCGTCGACGTGCTGTCCTGGACGACCTGATCGCCGACCCGGAACTGCATGATCGGGCCCTGGTACGGCTTTGATCCGTGCTCGTTCGCTCCGTCCGCCCGCGCGACGCTTTGCAGCTCCAGACGCCTCCCCCGCATGCCGGCGAAGTCGACGATCACCTCGACTCGCTCGCCGGGGCCGATCAGGATCGGGCTGCGCCGCACGGCCACCGGCATCAGGCCGGACTCGGTCGCGATCTGGGTCATCGGAAGGTCGTTCGCGAAGCGGAGGTTGTAGGCACGGAAGTTGGACGCGTTCAGCAGCCGGAGCCGGTAGCGCCGGGCCGCTACGGGGGCGAACGGGGTGATCGCGCCGTTGACCAGGATCTTGCTGCCAGTCACCTGGTCGAACGGGACGTTGCCGGGGTTCGCGAATGGGTTGGTGAGCTGGTTTCGGCCGTTGAACTGGCGGTCGACGATCATCAGCGGCAGATCACGGGCTCCGCTCGGCAGGTTCAGCGGGTCCTCGACGGCCGGCTCGTCGGTGATCCACATCCCGGCCAGTCCGCGCCAGACGTTGCGCCCGGCGTTGCCACAGCGGTGGTCGTGGTACCACTGGAATGACCCGCGCTCGGGGCTGCCGTCCTCCCGGCCGGGATAGTGGTAGCGGCGCTGCGTCCCGGGGGCGATCAGCTCCGCGTTGCCGGCGCCGGCCGGGCCGGGATCGAAGTCGCAGAAGAAGCCGGTGTCCTCGCCGGCGGGGCCGCCGGGCTGGCCGTCGTGGACCGCCGGGCTATGGCCGCCGTGGAGATGGATGCTGAGCTTGCCGGCGCTTCGCGGCAGCCGGTGCTTGAAGGTGACCGTGGTGGCCTTGCCGGCCGGACGCCGGATCGTCGGCCCGGGAAAGCTGCCGCCGTAGGTCCACATCCGCGTTTCTTGGCCCGGCAGGATCTGGATCCGTGCCGGCTTGACCCGGATCGTCAGGTCGCTGCCGGTCAGCTCCCGCGGGATCGGCAGCCGGTTGCGAAACCGGGTCGCTCGCCGCGCGGCGGCAAGCGACG
>JALZKA010000080.1 GCA_030859475.1 Actinomycetota bacterium | reverse complement strand
GGGCAGCGAATCCACCCAATCCGACGGCAGCCAGCCGGGCAACCTCAGAGCAGCGAATCCGCAGACGTGGTTGCGACCGATTGCCCATATGAGGGTGACAACCCCACCCCGGCCACCGATGCCCCCTCCGCTACACTCGCGAGCCGTTTTGGCCAAGCCAGCGCCTGAATACGAGCTGATCCTGATGCTTGATCCGGAAGTGCCGGATGAGCGACGCGATGCCATTTCCGCCGAGGCGCGAAAGCGCATCGAAGCCGGCACCACGTTGAAGCAGGAGCGCTCGTGGGGCCTCCGGCAGATGGCTTACGAGATCGACCGCCGCACCGAGGCGGACTATCGCTTTTTCCGCTTCGAGCAGGGCGATACCGTGCTCGACGACCTCAATCACAATCTGAAGATCACCGACGGCGTCCTTCGCTTCCGCATCTTCAAGGTCGATCCGTCCGCCCCCGCGACCGACCCGCCCCCACCGATCAACCTCGCGGCGACCGGAGCGCCGCGCCCGGGGTCGCGCGGGGGGCGCTACGAGGACCGCCCGCCCGCGGCCCCGGTTGTGGCATCGGAGCCCGAGGAACCCGCCACGGTGCCCGCCACGGACACGGTGCCCGCCACCGAGGCCGATACGGCGGCCGACGACGACGCTGCCCGATCGACTGATCCCGCTATTTAGGCCGTTTGGCTGATTCGGGGGGCGAGAAGCCGCCGCTTCGTTCCTTAGACTCGAAAGCGATCAAATCTTCGAGTCTGAGAGGTGCCGCCAAATGGCCGCAAGCAACATCAACACAGTCGTCGTCACCGGAAACCTAACCCGCGATCCCGAGCTTCGAAACCTTCCCAGCGGCACGGCGGTCTGCAGCCTCCGGATCGCCGTCAACACCCGCCGCAAGGGCCAGGACGGCAACTGGGAGGACAAGCCCAACTACTTCGACGTCACCGTCTGGGGCGCGCAGGGCGAGAACTGCGCGACCTACCTCAGCAAGGGCCGGCCGGTCGCGATCAGCGGGCGTCTGGAGTGGCGCGAGTGGGAGCAGGACGGCAACAAGCGGCAGGCTGTGCAGATCGTCGCCGAGTCCGTCCAGTTCCTGGGCAGCCGCGACGGCGCGCCCAGTGGCGGGAACGGCGGCGGTGGCGCCCCGGCCGCGACGGGCGGCTCTGATTTGCCCGCCGACACGTCGGACTTCGACTCGGCGGCCCCGATCGGCGTCGGCTCCTCCGGCGCGGAAGACGACATCCCGTTCTAGAAGTTGGCGCCGGGTTTTCCGCTCGCGCGCATCCAGCACCTCGTTACAATGCGCGGTCCGCGCCGCCCCACCCGGCGGCGCATTCGTGTGAGATGAGTCAAATTACCTCCGACATCAGGACGGCCTGCTGATGGCCCGCAAGTCGCCGCGCGCTGCCCAAGGGGCACCGTCGTCGAGCGGTTCCGGCGGTGGCTCCGGCCCCCGTCGAGGTGGCCCTCCCGGGCGCCGCGGGGAGCGCATCCGCCCGCGCAAGTACACGCGGATCAACTCGGAGACAATCGACTACAAGGACCTGCTCCTGCTCCGCCGCTTCATCTCCGACCGTGGCAAGGTCCGACCCCGCCGTGTAACCGGCCTCTCTCGTCAGCACCAGCGCGAGCTGGCCCTCGCGGTCAAGCGCGCCCGTGAGCTGGCGATGCTCCCTTACGTCGGTGATAAGTAGACGTGGCTCAGGCGATCCTGCTCTCAGACGTCGACGATCTCGGCCGCGCCGGCGAGGCGATCGACGTTTCCTCCGGCTACCTTCGCAACTATCTGGTGCCTCGCAGGCTGGCGCAGCCCGCTACCAAGGCCGCCCTCGAGGAGGCGCAGCGCCGCCGCGAAGCGGCCGAGAAGGCTGCCACCGAGGCCGCGGCCCGCGCGGGTGAGACCGCCGCGCTCCTGTCGAAGACCGTCTTGACGATCCAGCACCGGGCCGGAGAGGACGGCAAGCTCTTCGGTTCCGTCACGACCACGGAGATCGCCCAGGCGATCAGCGACGCCCGCGGCATCAAGGTAGATCGCCGCAAGATCCGGCTCGACGACCCGATTCGCGAGGTCGGCACCTATCTGGTCGAGGTCGAGCTGGCCGGCGGCCAGGTCGCCAAGGTCAAGACGATCGTCGCCGAAGCGCACTAGGACAACACCGACAGCTGCTCCGCTTCGCGTCCGCTGCCGTCGGGACAGGGCGCGTTACGGGGAGGCAGGTCGTAGGCGTGGCATCCGCGACCTCGATCGCTGGCACTGACGACCTTTCCCTAAACAGGGCATTTCTGGGCGCGGAGACAGCGCCCCGTCTGCTTCTATCGAGAGCGGAGCAAGCGGGGGCGATTTCCGCCGCCGCGATCCCTCTAATAGAGACAGTTGACGGCCACCGACGCCTACATCCCGCCCCAGAACCTGGAAGCCGAGGAGTCCGTGCTGGGCGCGATGATGGTCTCCGAGACAGCCGTGGCCTCAGTGATCGTCGATGTCCACCTGCTCGAGGAGGACTTCTATCGCCAAGGCCACCGGATTGTGTTCAAGGCGATCCACTCGCTCCACTCGAAAGGCGACCCCGTCGATGCGCTTACGGTGACGGAACAGCTCACCCAAACCGGGGAGCTCACCGAGGCCGGTGGCAAGGAGTTGGTGCAGAGCCTCGCGTCCACGGTGCCCGTCGCCGGCAACGCCGACCACTACGCGAAGATCGTCAAGGCCAACGCGATGCTGCGTCGTCTGCTGGGGGCTTCGCAGAAGATCCAGAAGTCGGTGCACGAGCGCGAGGGCGAGCCACGCGACCTGGTCGAGCAGGCCGAGCGCATGTTGTTCGAGGTAGCGCACTCGACGTCCTCGCAGGATTTCGCCTCCCTGTCGGACATCCTCGTGCGCGAGACGACGCGCCTCGAGGAGCTTTCCGAAGGCAACCGCGACCTGACCGGAACGCCCTCCGGCTTCATCGATCTTGACAACCTGACCGGCGGATTTCAGCCCGGCAACCTGATCATCATCGCGGCCCGGCCGTCGATGGGCAAATCGGGCCTGGCGGCCAACATCGCCGAGAACGTGGCGGTTGACCGGGGCCTGCCGGTCGCTTTCTTCTCGCTCGAGATGTCGGAGACGGAGCTCGCCCACCGCTTTCTGGCAAGCCAGGCGCGCATCCCCGGAGAGAAGCTCCGCAAAGGTCAGATCAAGCAGGACTGGAACAAGATCCTGAAGGCGTCGAACCGCCTCGAACAGGCGCCGATCTGGCTCGACACCTCATCCGACCTCTCGATCCTGGAGCTGCGCGCCAAGTCGCGGCGCCTCTACTCCCGCGAGGGCGGGCTGGGCCTGATCATCGTGGACTACATGCAGCTGATGCGGGCCGAAAATCCGCGCCAGAGCCGGGTCGAGCAGGTGGGCGCGATCTCGCGCGGGTTGAAGCTTCTCGCAGGCGAGCTGAATGTGCCGGTGATCGCGCTCTCGCAGCTCTCCCGCGCGCCGGAGCAGCGTCCCGACAAGCGCCCGATCCTGTCCGACCTTCGCGAGTCGGGCAACCTCGAGCAGGATGCCGACCTGGTCGCGTTCATCTTTCGCCAGGAGTACTACGACAGCCTGGGCTCGGAGGACGAGCATGGCACCGGCAGCCCGTCGGAGTCCAGCGCCGACAACAAGGGCAAAGCTGAGCTAATCCTGGCCAAGCACCGGAACGGGCGGACCGGCAAAGTCGAGCTGGCCTTCCTGGCGCCCTACCCGAAGTTCCAGAACATGTACAAGGGCAGCCGTTCGGGAGCGCCCTCGGTTCCCACCGCGACCGGCGCCGATGCCTTCGGATCGGCCGACGACCCGGTTGGCCTGGACGATAACGATGGGTTCTAGCCCGGAGCCGAAGCGGAACCCGGCGGCGCCGGGGCGCGCGAACGTCGTCCCGCTGCGCGCCAGGCCGAAGGCCGACGCTCTACCGGTCTGCCCGCTCGCGAAGTGCGACGGCACCGGCTGGCTGGAGGCAGAGGGCGACGCGGTCAAACCGTGCGACTGCCGCTCGATCCGGGGCAAGCGCTCCCGCGCGCGGGGACTGGCGTCGACGATCCCCGCCCGCTACCGGGGCGTCTCGTTCGACCGGCCACCGATCTCGGAGATGGCCCGCGCGGCGGAATCAAGGGCGGTCGTGTCCGTGGTTCAGGACTTCGTGCATGACATCGAGAGCAAGGTTTCCGCAGGGGAAGGGCTTTGGATCATGGGTGACGTCGGCACCGGAAAGACGACGCTGGCGATGCTCGTGTCCAAGTCGGCGATCGAGGCGGGCCGCTCCGTGGCGATCTACTCGCTGCCGCGGCTCCTCTATCGGATCCGCCACACCTTCGACAGCGCCGACGCGCGGGATTCGTACGAGTCCTTCTTCACGAAGCTGATCTCCGTCGATCTGCTCCACATCGACGATCTCGGTGCAGAGAAGCGCTCCGACTGGGTGCTGGAGCAGCTCTACGCGATCGTCGACGAGCGCTACCAGGCACAGCGATCCATGGTCGTGACTTCGAACAACGGGTTCGACGAGCTTTCGGGACAGATCGGGCCACGGGTCGTCTCCCGCCTCACCGAGATGTGCCAGGAGCTGCCGCTTTACGGGGACGACAAGCGCAACGCGTTCTCCGCCTGAGGTGGCGGGCAGCCGCCCCGCCATAATCTCCCGCCGTGTCTGCAACCGTCATAGTCGGCGCCCAGTGGGGCGACGAGGGCAAGGGCAAGGTCGTCGACCTCCTGGCCGAGCGCTCCGACGTCGTGATTCGCTTTCAGGGCGGCAACAACGCCGGCCACACGATCGTTCGCGACGGCGAGGAGTTCAAGTTCCACTTGATTCCCTCCGGAATCCTCTACCCGGGGAAGACCTGCGCGATCGGCAACGGCGTGGTGATCGATCCCGGCGTCCTGATCGGCGAGATCGAAGGCCTGCGGCGCCGGCGCATCGACGTCAGCGGCCTGCGGGTTTCCGCCAACGCGCACCTGATCATGCCGTACCACATCATGCTCGATACGGCGGGCGAGGCAAAGCTCGGCAAGCTGGAGATCGGCACGACCAAGCGTGGCATCGGCCCCGCCTACACGGACAAGGCCGCGCGCCTTGGGATCCGGGTGCAGGACTTGCTGGATCCGAAGATCCTTCGCAAGAAGATCTTCGCGGCGATGGAGCCGAAGAAGCAGCTCCTGCGCCCGTTCGAGCGTGACCCGAGGCTCGACTTGCACGCGATCACAGAGGAGTACCTTGGCTACGGGCACCGGCTCGAGCCGCACATCGCCGACACCGCCCGGATCTGCTGGGACGCCTTGGACGCCGGCAAGTCCGTGCTGTTCGAGGGAGCCCAGGCGACGCTGCTCGACCTCGACCACGGCACGTATCCCTTCGTGACGTCGTCCAATCCCGTTGCCGGCGCAGCCTGCGTGGGCGCCGGGGTCGGGCCGACGGACATCGACGAGGTCTGGGGCGTCGCCAAGGCGTACACCACCCGGGTCGGCGCCGGGCCGTTCACGACCGAGCTGTTCGACGAGGTCGGCGTCCACCTGCGCGAGAAGGGCCATGAGTTCGGTACGACCACCGGACGTGAGCGACGCTGCGGCTGGCTTGACGTGGTTGGCCTGCGCTACGCCGCCCGCCTTAACGGGCTCTCCGCCCTGGCGATCACCAAGCTGGACGTGCTGGCCGGACTGGACCCGATCCGGGTTGCCGTTCGCTACCGTAGCTCCGAGGGCGCTGTGTTGAGCGAGTTTCCATACCACCAGACCGTCCTCCATGGTGCCGATCCCGAGTATGAGGAGCTGCCGGGCTTCTCCGAGGACATCAGCGAGTGCCGGAACGAGGGGGATCTGCCGGCGGCGGCCCGCGACTATCTGGACTTCGTCGAGCAGCGAGTCGGCGTGCCGATTAACCTCGTCGGCGTCGGCCCGGGCCGCGAGCAGATCGTCTGGCGCGGCGGTTCCAGCGCCGCGGCATGATCCGACGCTCCCCTTGGTGGGCGCGGGCGCTGGCGGCCCTGATTGCGCTGGGAGCCGCGGCGATCGTCCTGGTCGCCCTGACGGACGGCGACCGCGTCCGCGGGAACGGGCACGATCGGCCGCCGGCCGACGCGCCAAACGCGCCGAACATCGATCCTGACGCGACCGGCAGAGCCCGCGGGCCGCTGGCTGAGGCGCCGAACATCGTGTTTGTCTTGACCGACGATCAGTCGCTCGACAGCTTCACCCCGCGGTCGATGCCGGAGACGTTCGCGAAGATCGTCCGGCCCGGTACGCGGTTTGGGGACGCCGTCGCGGCGCCGCCCCTGTGCTGTCCCTACCGAGCGGGTTTCCTGACCGGCCAGTACCCGCACAACAACGGCGTGCTCTCGAACAAGCCGGGGTACACGGACCTGAGCGCGCCTGGGCACACGTTCGGCAACTGGCTGCGCGGACGCGGCTATGAGACCGCCCTGATCGGCAAGTACCTGAACGGAATCGAAGACCTGCCCGGCGCCGTCGTCGCCCCGGGCTGGGACGAATGGCTGTCCGCCTGGTTCGGATCGGGCATGTTGAACCCGCGGCTGAACGACGACGGGAGCTTCGTGCGCAGGCGGGGCTATCTGACCAACATCCTGACCAACCGGGCACTCGAGTTCATCGACGCTTCGGCACCGCGCGGCCGGCCGTTCTTCCTCTGGTTGACTCAGCTCTCGCCGCATTCGATCCCGAGGGGTCGCCTGCCGACCGATTCGTGCGAGGCAGGGATGCCGCAACCGACGAAGGCGGACTTCGAGGGGTTCGCGGGGCCGAGGTTCTCCGTGATCGGCTCAAAACCCTCGTTCAACGAGCGCGACATCTCCGACAAACCGCGGGACCTCCCGAGGATCGACGGTGAGACCCGCCAGCGGCTGCGGCGCTACTGGCGCTGCGAGGTGTCGTCGCTGGCGGCGGTCGATCGCGGCGTCGGGCGCATCGTAGACCGGCTGGAAGCGCTGGGCGAGCTCGATAACACGATCCTCGTCTTCAGCTCGGATAACGGATTCCTGCACGGAGAGCACCGCGACGTGAAGGGCAAGGGCGACATCTTCCGGGAGCAAATGGAGGTCCCGCTCGCTGTGCGGGTTCCCGCTTCGCTCCTCGGTTCCCCGCCCGCCCCGGCCGTCGGGCGCACGGTCACCCAGCTCGACCTGACAGCCACCCTGCTCGACCTCGCCGGCGCCGATCCGTGCCTGGCCGGCCGCGGCTGCCGGCGGATGGACGGCCGTTCCCTGATCAAGCTTCTGCGTGGCGAGGATCCGAGGTGGGCCCGCGACCGCAAGATCCTGTTTGAGCTGGACAACCGCTGCACCCAGATCGGCGTCCGCACGAAGCGCCACACCTACTCCCAGATCGAGCCTGCCTGCGGCGGCGGGGACGTACAGCTCTACGACCGCACCCGCGATCCGTACGAGCTGCGCAACGTCGCCCGGCGAAAGCCGCAGCTTGTCGAGGACTTGCGCCGCACCACGTTGCGTCTGGTGCGCTGCTCGGGGGCCTCGGGGCGGGACGAGAAGCAGGCGGGCGCACCGTTCTGCCGCTAGCCACGAGATTCAGCTCGATCGATGTCTAAATAGACTGCCGCGCCTATGTTCGAGAAGGTCCTGATCGCCAACCGCGGCGAGATCGCGATCCGTGTGATCCGCACCTTGCGCGAGATGGGGATCGCGTCGGTGGCCGTCTATTCCGAGGCCGACCGCGAGGCTCCGCACGTCGCGATGGCCGACGAGGCCCATCTGCTGGGCCCGCCCGTCCCGGCCGAGAGCTACCTGAGGATCGACAAGATCATCGAGGTCGCCAAGGAGGCAGGAGCCGAGGCCGTCCACCCCGGCTACGGCTTCCTGGCGGAGAACGCCGATTTCGCCGACGCTCTTGACGCCGCCGGGCTCGTCTTCATCGGCCCGCCCGCCGCCGCGATCGAGGCAATGGGCTCGAAGACGAAGGCGCGCGAGATCATGCAGGACGCCGGCGTCCCCATCGTTCCGGGCTCGACCGAGGCCTCCCCCGACGTCGAGGCCGCGGCCAAGATCGCGGAAGAGATCGGCTACCCCGTGGCCTGCAAGGCGGCGGGCGGCGGTGGCGGCAAGGGCTTCCGCGTCGCGCTAACCCCGGAGGAGCTGACCGACGCCTTCGAGGGCGCCGCCCGGGAAGGCGAGAAGTTCTTCTCCGACGACCGGGTCTACCTCGAGCGCTACTTGGAGGATCCGCGCCACGTCGAGGTCCAGGTCCTGGCCGACTCGCAGGGCAGCGTGATCCATCTGGGGGAGCGCGACTGCTCGATCCAGCGCCGCCACCAGAAGCTGATCGAGGAAGCCCCCGGTCCCCTCGTCGACGAGGCGATGCGAGAGCGGATCGGCAAGATCGCAACCGACGCTGCCGTCGCCGTCGATTACCGCGGCGCGGGCACGGTCGAGGGGATGCAGGTCGGCGACGAGTACTTCTTCCTGGAGATGAACACCCGCGTCCAGGTCGAGCACTGCGTGACGGAGATGGTGACCGGCATCGACATCGTTCGCGAGCAGGTCCTGATCGCAGCCGGGGAGCCGCTCTCGATCGCCCAGGACGACGTGCGGATCTCGGGGCACGCGATCGAGTGCCGGATCAACGCCGAGGCCGCGCACAAGAACTTTGCCCCCGCGCCGGGAAAGATCGAGCGGATGATCGAGCCGTCGGGCCCCGGCGTTCGGGTCGACTCGGGCCTGCGAGCCGGGTCAGAGGTAACGCCGCTTTACGACCCGATGGTCGCCAAGCTGATCGTCTGGGACGTCGACCGCGCGGCGGCGACGAGGCGGATGCTCAGGGCGCTTGGCGAGTACGAGATCGAGCCGCTGACGACCCTGATCCCTTTCCACCAGGCGATCATGGCATCCGAGGAGTGGGCACAGGCTTCGACCTGCCGCGAGCTGGTCGCCGACAAGAAGTGGTTGAAGACGCTGGCACCGCAGGCGCCGCCCGCCCCCGCCGAGGGCGAGGAAGCGGAAGCGCTGACCGCGCGCTCCTACCAGGTCGAGGTCAACGGTCGCCTGCATTCGGTCAGGGTGATCGGCACAGCTGATCCGACCGGCGCTACGGCTCTCGCCAAGGGCAGCCGCCCGCCCCGGCGGGAGCGGTCCAAGGGCGGCGGCGGCGCCGGGCCCGAGCTGGCATCACCCCTGCAAGGGACCGTCTTCAGAGTCGCAGTCGAGAAAGGCCAGGTCGTCGCGGAGGGCGATCTGGTCATGGTCATCGAGGCGATGAAGATGGAGAACGAGATCACCGCCCACCGCGCCGGGACGGTGTCGGAGATCAAGGTGGCCGAGGGCGCATCCGTCAACGCCGGCGACGCCCTGGCGACGATCGAAGCCGCGGAGTAGCCAGGATCAGATGAGTGGCGCAAGCCGCGAAACAAGCGTGTCCCGCCGGAGGCCTTCTTAGTGGAGCAGCGGCTTTCCCTGATCACGCTGGGGGTTGCCGACCTTGGGCGCTCGCGCGCGTTCTACGAGGCGCTCGGCTGGCGGACGGGCGCCGAGCCCGGCGACGACGTCGTCTTCTTTCAGGCGGGCGGGATGGTCGTGGCGCTCTGGGACCGCGCCCGGCTGGCTCAGGATTCGGGCGTTGAAGACGCGGGTGTCTCAGGGGGCTTTGCC